>CAMOTT010000085.1 GCA_946626015.1 uncultured Clostridia bacterium
ACTTGGCTCCTCTGTTTTCATACACACCGCCTCCGACGTAAAAGAACCTGCCGTCCAGGGAATGTGGTCGGTTTTTGAGGTGTTTTTTGATACGATATTGATGTGCAGCCTTACCGCCTTCGCAATACTGTCCGTCAACATAACAAGCTCAGCGGGACTGCCCTTAATGACCTGTGATCAGGCTGTTTTGACCGCGAACCGCGATACCCGTATGTTCATAGCCTCCGACGGTTGCCCCGGCAGCGCAGTGCTCCCCCTCGTTTCGGATCAGCCTCTGACCGTCAACAACTGCGGCAATAAGACTTTTGTTTTTACAAGGCTTATGACAGTAAAGCTGAACTCAGAGGGCAAGGCAGAGATAAAAGCCATTACCGGAGCGGCGCTGATGGGCTTTGTTTTTGAAAAATGCTTCGGGAAATATGCAGGAAAATTGCTGGCAATATCCGTGACCGCCTTTGCCTTTTCAACCATATTGGGCTGGTCGTATTACGGCGTAAAAGCCACGGAATACGTTTTTGGAAAAAGGGTCCAAAAAATATACGGCAGGCTGTTCGTCATATTTATCTTCATTGGCTCAATAACTGATCTCCGCCTTGTCTGGAGTATATCCGACATATTTAACGGGCTGATGGCAATACCGAATATGATGGGTATCATTCTGCTCTCAGACCGGGCTTTGAAGATCACGGAAAACTACCGCATACGGAAAATCTCAAAATATCCGAAAAAGCTGAAGCCGATGATCTCAGCTTATGAATAAACCCCGACAGCGCAAAAATGCGGCAAGGATCGCCCCCTGCCGCGCTTTTATTATTCATATATCCTGTCAAAGACAAGGGCTATTTCAAACAAAGACTCATCAACCGAAAGTTCCATTGTTCCGCCCTGTATCTCCGTGAGCCTTTTGGCTATGGACAAGCCCAGACCGTCCCCCTCTGTGTGCCGCGAGCTGTCGTCCCGGACAAAGCGTTCAAGCAGCTCGTCACCGTCCGTTGTTATCGGCTTGTCTGAGGTGTTTCGCAAAATAAATTTCACCTTGTCGTCGGTAATATCCAAATTGAGATAAACCTCTGTTCCGGTTTTCGCGTACTTGCAGATATTGCTCATCAGGTTACTCAGTATGCGCCACAAAAGATTGCCGTCCGCGCTGATACACGCCGAGGTCTCCACCTCATCACACACAAGCTTTAGCTGGTGCTCCTCCAGCATATACTGAAATTCACCGGCCGCCTGCGAAAGGATCAGTCCCACGTTCATAGTCTCTTTTTCCACAGCGATCTCACCCTTTGAAAGCTTTGAGGATTCGATGAGATTTTCCAGCAGCTTTTTGAGCTTCAGCGACTGTCTGTCGATAACCTCAATATACGCCTTTTCGTCCTCCGGGGAATTGTTTGGATCCTTCAGCAGCGACACATAGCTGATTATCGAGGTCAGTGGAGTTTTTATGTCGTGGGATAAATTTGTTATCATCTCGTTTTTTAGTCTCTCGTTTTTCATCTCCGACTCAAGAGACTTTGATATCTCTTTTCTGATCTGTTCAAGGTTATTATTATACATTCGGAACCCCTTGAACATAAAGGCTGTTTCTCCGAGCTCGTCAAGATTGCCCTCAGCAAGCCTTTTACTGGTGTTATAGGCATAGGCCAGATTCATGGCGGCAACTACGATAATGGGGATCGATATCACCCTGCTTATTACCCAATAAAAAACGTAGTACATAAAATTCAGCCTGTTTTGATGATCCTGGTGTAAAAAAAACAAGATCACGCTGAGCTCTACAAGGGTAAGCAAAATAACCGCCACTACAAGGTTGCGATAATACGGATTTTTTGCCTTTTTTTGAATTTTATCTTTTTTCTGTTTTTGGTACTTTTTGAGTCTTTTAAAACGTGTCAGTTTCCTTGAGATCAAGTTGCAAAACCGGTATATCAATGTGTTCTGAAACAAATTGCCCAGCTTGATACGCACCGAAAACGTTGAAAGATAAAACAGCAGGATCATAACCATGATTATGACCACAAAAAAGACGACCACGTTGAGCAAAACGATATTTGAATCTGCGATTTGCGTCAGTTTTATGCAGAGCCACGCCGCAGCCAGCGTTGCAACAAAGCCCAAGGTACAGACGTCGAAGGGCAATTTATCAATAAAGCCCACTGAAACCTGCCCGTCCTCTTTCTGCTCCCCCGCACCAAATGCTATCAGCGACAGCATAACAAGGATAACGGATATCGTTAAAATAAGAACCACTATCACAACATACTTCAACGAATTCCCGATCCTGATAAATTGGTCGGCAACGCGATAGCTGTCGTTTTCCGTCAAGTCATTGCGCAAATAAAGAGCTATCGTTCCGGTTTTGTCCCCTATGGCATAATTCTTTTCATAGTCAAACTGATAGTTTTCGGCATTGAAAACGTAATCCTCCGAACGGTTTGAAAGAATTCTGTTTCCGTCAGAATCATAAATAAAAAAGTCCACGTTGCTTTTTTCAAATTTGTTGTTATAGTCCTCAAGGATCTTTTCGTATTTTCCGTGGTCTTTATTTAAAGAGGCAAAAAGATAATCCTCGATTTCCGCCTCGGTTTCTTTCATTTTATCCATCCACGCGACCCGCCGCGCATATTCGCCGCTGTTATCATAAAATTGATAGACATTGAGATAATGCACTCCCAAAACACAGCCTGCGGCTATTATGGTCACAGAGATAAGTATGATCATGGCGCTTATCTTATCATAAATCGACTTTATGCTATACTTCATATGGTATCTCCTTGCCCTTATGACAGTTTTTCCATTTTATAACCCTTGCCCCAAACTACTTTTAAAAACCGGGGCTGCGAGGGGTCGTATTCTATTTTTTCCCTCAGGTGTCTTATATGTACTGTAACGGTGTTTTCCGCTCCCAGAGGTTCCTCGTGCCAGACAGCCTCATAAATCGCTTCGGGTTTAAACACCTCGCCAAGATTTTTCATAAAGAACAAAAGAATATCGTATTCTCTCGGCGTAAGATTAAATTCTTTACCGCCTACAGAAACCGTTTTCGTCTTGTCGTTTATCTCAAGATCGCCATTGGTGTACACGTCTGAAAATGTTTCCGTCGGTGTTAAGGGACGCCTAAGCCTTGCCTTGACCCTTGCGATAAGCTCCTCCGGGTGATAGGGCTTTGAAATGTAATCATCCGCTCCGTAATTCAAGCCCTGAACCTTATCCATATTGTCATCCCTCGCGCTTAAAAATATCACGGGGACGTCACTTTTCGTGCGCAGGGCGGAGATGGCCGAAAATCCGTCAAGGACGGGCATCATAACGTCCAGCAGGATAAGATCGATGTCATCGCTGTGTTGAGCGTAGACCTCCAGCATCTGCTGACCGTCATAGGCCTCGTAAACTCCAAATCCGTTCTTTTCAAGATGTATCTTTATAGCGCTCACTATATCTCTTTCATCATCGCAAACCAGAATATTGTTCATTTTACAGTCCCTCATTTTTCGTTATTATACAGCTGTTTTCAAAATCCGCAGTGCAGCCTAAGCGGCCGCGTGTCAAAGGTCTTTCCGAAAAGCCCTGTTATCCCCTGTTTTCAAGCATTTCCTCCGCGCTCTTCAACTGCAGCTCGGTTATCTCCAACCCGCCTATGATACGGGCAAGCTCCATCTTTCGCCCCTCGTGATCCAGCGCCGTCACCCGGGTAAAGGTTTTGTCGCCCTCAACTGATTTTGAAATTTTCAAATGGTTATCCGCCTGAGCCGCAAGCTGAGCCAGATGCGTAACACAGATCACCTGTCTCCACCGCGAGACCTCCGCCAATTTAAGGGCGACCTTCTGCGCCGCCCTTCCGCTGACGCCTGTGTCGATCTCGTCAAAGATCAGGGTATCCACATTGTCTTTATCCGACAACACGTTTTTGATAGCCAGCATGATCCTTGAAAGCTCACCGCCGGAGGCGATTTTTGAAAGGGGCTTTGGCTGCTCGCCCACGTTTGCGGAAATAAGGAATTCTATCTCGTCATAACCCGTTTCTGAAAATCCGGTTTTCTCATATTTTATCTCAAACGCCACGTTGGGCATATCGAGGAATTCCAGCTCCGCGCAAACGGCCTGCGAAAACCGCTGCCCGGCTTCTTTCCTTGACCCTGAAAGACGCTCCGCCAATGCCGCGGTTTCGTCTTCGGTTCTTGATATCTCCGCTTTAAGGAAGGTCACTCTCTCATCCGAAAGTTCAATGCTTCTTGCCTCCTGCCTTGCTTTTTGGAGGAAGTCCAGCATCTCTTCCTCCGTGCTTCCGTATTTGCCCGAAAGCTTGTAGAGAAGGTCAAGCCTTGTTTCGATCTCATCTATCTCTCTGCCATCGACCTCAAAACCGGAAATAAGGTCGTTTATATCTGCGGAGTATTCCGCAAGGTCATAGGCTAAGGAAAGCACCTTTTCAGAAATATCCCCGGCGCCTTCATAGTAATCAGCGGCTTTTTGCAGCGCCCTCGCCGCTTTTTCGGTACGCTGTACCGCGCCTAAGTCCTCATCGGTTCCGTTTATCGCCACATAGGCTTCGGTCAAAAGCCTGACGATCTTTTCACCGTTGACATATATATTTTTCTTCTCGGCGAGCCTTTCCCACTCGCCGGGAACGATCTGCGCCGCTTCAAGCTCTTTTATCTGGAAATCAAGTATGTCGAGCCGCCTTGCCTTTTCGGCCTCGTCCATGCTGATGCTTTTAAGCTCTTTATTAAGGTTCAACAGCTTATGATACGCCTGCCTGTACTCCTCCAGCAGAGCTCCGTTACCTGCAAGGCTGTCAAGATAACGGTAATGATTATCGCTGTTCAAAAGAGCCTGACTGTCGTGCTGGCCGTGTATATTTATAAGGGCTCTGCCAACAGTTCTGAGCATGGAAACTGTTACAGGTTCGCCGTTTATCCTGCAAACATTTTTGCCGTCTGCTGAAATTGACCGCTGCACAACAAGGCAGCCGTCCTCCGACGGGTTGACGCCGATGCTTTCAAGGGCGTCACACGCGGCATACCCCACCTCGGAAAACACAGCCGTTACTTTGGCCGAATCAGTACCGGTGCGGATAAGCTCCCTTGAAGTGCGCTCGCCCAAGACCGCGTTGATGGAGTCGATTATTATAGACTTGCCCGCGCCGGTCTCACCTGTAAGGACGTTAAAGCCCCCGCTGAGTTCCAGCTCCGCGTGTTCTATTATAGCTATATTTTCAATCTTCAAGCTTTGCAGCATATTGTTACAAGCCCCTTAAAATATTACTTGAGCAGAACGCTTTGGATACTGTTTTTTATCTGCAACGCATATTCTTCTGTTCTGCACAGCGCAAAAATCGTATCATCGCCGGCAAGGGTACCCACAAGCCCCTCCCACTTCATATTGTCAAAAGCGGCGCAGGCGGCGTTGGCCATACCAGTAAAGCAGCGCACCACCACCGTATTGCCGGCATAGTCAACGCTTATCACGGAATGGGCAAATATGGAGTTGTACTTTGAAAGCAGTTCATCCGAACCGGCCGGGCTGACTTTGTAGCAGTAGTTGCCGTTTTCATCCATGCTCTTGACCAGGCGCAGCTCCTTGATGTCCCTTGAAACCGTTGCCTGCGTGGACTCAAAGCCGTTATCCTTAAGCATCTGCAATAACTCTTCCTGAGTTGAGATCACATTGTTTTCGATAATTTTCAAAATCAGCTTGTGTCTGTCCTTTTTCACTTTTGTTTCACCCGTCCTTTTCTTATTTTAAACTCTGCGCGCCGCCAGCTTGCTGTTTAAAACGTCAATAAAAGTGTCCGATTTAATTCTTATAAAATCCGCGTATATTTCAGCTTTGCTTATTTTTATCAGGCTCTTGCCCTTAAGTCGGAAAGGCTGTTCCCCGTCGCAGGACAGGTTGATATATTCATCCTCGTTCGCCTTGATTGAGATCACTTTGTCGTGCCTGAAGATCAGCGACCTTGCAAACAGGGAATGTGTGCAGATAGGTGTCAGGGTTATTGTTTCAAGCTGAGGGTCGATCACGGGCCCTCCGGCTGAAAGCGAGTAAGCGGTGGAACCGGTAGGGGTCGCAATGATCACGCCGTCTCCAAGATAATTGTTGATATGCTGGCCGTCACATTCAGCAACAAGTTCAATGATATGCGGCGAACCGGCTCTGTCTATCACCGCGTCGTTTATGCAGAAATCCGACATTTTACCCGCAGCTTCGCTCTCCGCCTCGACTTTGAGCATCATACGGCGCTCCACCTCGTAGCTGTTGTTGATGAGCCTGTCCAGCAGATTAAGCTCGTCAGCCTCCAGCCCGGCCATAAACGCAAGTCTGCCGGCGTTGATGCCCAACACAGCCTTGCCGTAGCCCGCAGAGATCTTTGCGGCGTGGAGTATCGTTCCGTCTCCCCCCACCGCAATAACGATATCGCAGAGTTTAAACAAATCCTCCCGGCTGATATATCCGGCGCCGGTATCTGAAAAATACTCTTTATTTTCCGCCGAAAAATAATATTCGGCATTCAGCTCTTTTAAACGCTTACATACGTCAAGGGTTATCTGGTGAGAATTTTCCCTTGTAAGGTTCGGTATAATCGCAATTTTCATATTGCACCTCCCGATATCTTTTCCCTGTCAGGCGTCGTCACCTTTATTGTTCTTATCAAGATCGCTGTGAGAGGCTTCCACAACCGTTTTCACAAGCTCCTCACAATCATTTTTATTTAAGCCGTCCTTTGAAATATACATGAGATATTCTATGTTCCCCTCGGGGCCCTTGATGGGAGAATAATCCAGCCCCCGGATGGAAAAACCGTTTTCCAAAGCAAAACCAAAGACGTTGTTTATAACGTCCATATGCACGTTTTTGTCGTGAACAACGCCTTTTTTGCCCACGTTTTCGCGCCCCGCCTCAAACTGGGGCTTTATAAGACAAACCGCAAAGCCCTCCGGCTTCAGCAGCAAGAACAGCGGCGGCAAAATATGCCTGAGGGAGATGAAAGAAACATCCACGCTGGCAAAATCAATTGGTTCCGGGATCTGCTGTTCTGTTATATATCTGAAATTTGTCCTCTCAAGGTTTACGACCCTGTCGTCAGTGCGCAGCTTCCACGCAAGCTGACCGTAACCAACATCTATTGCGTAAACTTTTTGGGCGCCGTTCATGAGCATACAGTCCGTAAATCCGCCCGTGGATGCGCCGATATCCATACAGGTGCAGCCCTTGAGCTCTATGCCGAACTTTTCTATACCCTTTTTCAGCTTGTAGCCGCCCCTGCTGACAAAGGGGTTTTGATTATCTCTGACTTCGATAACGTCCTCCGGCTTCAAAAAGGTTCCGCCCTTAAGGACTTTCTGGCCATTGACATAGACCTGCCCGGCCATTATCAGCGCCTTTGCCCGTTCCCTTGACTGGGCAAAGCCCCTCTCAAAAACCTCGGAATCAAGCCGTATCTTATCCGCCAATTTTCTCGACCCCCAAAATCTTTCGGTACATACTTTCCCCGTCCAGACCGTAAGTTTCAAGCTGCTTTTCCACCGAAGCCTGGGAAACGAAGCAGTCGTTTACGGCTGTCAGATCGTATTCTCCCTTGTATCCGTTTTCCAGCAAAAGCGCCGCGAATTTTTCCCCGGCGCCGGAGCTCCTTATGCCCTCCTCAAAGAAGAATACTTTTTTACACCCCATGACCTTCTCCACAGCTTCGGGATTTATGGGTTTGACCCTGTTGAGCTTGATGACTTTTATGTTTATGCCCTCGTTTTCAAGGGCTTTTTTCGCGGCGCAGGCATTTGAAAAGATCCTGCCGTAGGTCACAAGAGCTATATCGGCTTTTTCATCGCCGTAAACGTCATAGGAGGTAAATCCGGACTTAAAATCCTCAGGCAGAGGGCATTCTGAACCTCTGGGATACCGCACCACCGAGACGTTCCTGCTCTCATAGATCGATTTATAAAGGAACTTGTTAAGCTCCTCATACGTAGAGGGCGAATAGACCGTTACATAGGGTATGCTGTTCATCATCGCCACATCAAAAATGCCCTGATGGGTCTCCCCGTCCTCGCCTACAAAACCGGCTCTGTCTGCGGCGATGACAAGATTGCGTTTTTGCAGAGCGCCGTCATGTATGAGCTGGTCAAAGCACCGCTGCAAAAAAGTGGAATAAACCGCGAACACGGGATGAAGCCCCTGTTTTGAAAGACCCTGAGCAAAAACAACGGCGTGTTCCTCCGCTATCCCCACGTCAAAGAAACGCTTTGGGTACTGT
>CAMOTT010000086.1 GCA_946626015.1 uncultured Clostridia bacterium
TGCCGAACACCGCCCGGAAATGCAGGTGCAGGTGTATGAGCGTGCCCGTGGGCTTGTCCATGCCGATCCAATCCTCAATCTGATGGTGCCGGAGAAAGACCTGGGTTTCAGGGCGCAGAAAGCCAAGCGCCTTAAGCAGCGCGTACAGCTTGTCTTTGTCCCCCTCATGCACCAGCAGGTCAACGTCCCCCTTGCCGCAGAAGCCGTCTGTAAAGTGGTTGCTGCCCTTCCAGTGCAGATAGCGGACGGAGTTGTTGTTCAGTTGTTCAAGCAGCTGTTGTGAGATTTTCAGCATGATCTTTACTTCCTGATATAGTGTATCAAATCCGAAATATCGGTCTTTTTAATCAGCAGGGTATCCTTTGCCGACACGTTGGTTTTGCGGATAAAGTAGATAAGGAACCCGATGCCGCAAACGGAATAGGAGGCCATGGAGGCCAGCGCCGCGCCGTTGATGGAGAGAACGGGGATAAGGTAATAATTCATCACCACGTTGATGACGGCTGCGGTCGCCAGAAGGATAAAGTTTATATTTTTGTGCCCGTTTACAACGTTGTAGGCGTAGATCATTTTGTAGAACACCATGCCGACAACGCCCAGGGAAATGTTCAGGAACACAGCGTACGCGCCGTTATATTCCGCGCCGAAAAGCAGGCGGATGATGGGCTTGCCCAAAACCACCATGCCGAGGATGCAGGCCACGGTGATCCAAAGGCTCGTGCGCGTGACCTTTGCCACCTCGTCCTCGGTCTTGCCCCCGGCAAGCTTGCCCATGAGGATGTCCCTCAGCGCGTCCGGGATCATCCACAGCTTTTGCCCCAGCATCACGCCCAGGGAGTAAACGCCGATCTGAGCGTCGCTTATGTTCATGCGGTCAAGCATCATCACGTCCACCTTGTAGTTGACCTCCATGAGTATGACGGTGAGCATGGGGACAAAACCGTATTTGACGTAACGCCAGGTCTGCCGCAGGGTGGGGCGGAGGGAAAACAGGGGGAGCTTAAGGTTCTGGACTGCCAGAACAAAGCTGACAAAATTGCGCACGCACAGGAAAAGTATGCAATAAAAATAATTCGCGTCCGTGAACAGCATCAGCGCCAGCAGGAACACAATGTCAAAAACATCCAGAATGATCTGGGAGGTGTTACGTATGCGCGGATTTTCGATCAGCACAACATAGTTCAGCTGTTTTATTGCCACAGAGGTGGGGATCAGCGCCGCTATGACGCACACGTTTACAGAGGGCTTTACTATCAGCAGAAAAGCGGCGGCCGCAACGGCATACAGCAGGAACATACCCAAAACGTTGTTGATGAATTCCGAATATTTATCTTCCCCGGAATACTTTTTGAAATAGGGGTACGCCTGATAAACGCCAAGGCACAGCACCAGCATTATCATCTCCGAATAGTTGGTGATGACAGACGCGGTGCCCCGGAGCTCGCTGCCCAGATAGCGGCTGTACAGAATGGCGTAAACAAGCCCCGTCAGCACGGAGAGCAGTTTGGCAAACACGGAATAGCCGTAGGCGTTGCCGGTAATTTTTCCGATGATCCTTTTAAGCATTTATGCCTCTTCCTTCGATAACACTTCGCAGATCCTGCCGAAGTTTTTCTCTAAATCCGCGCTGCTGTCAATTTTGACGGCGCGCCCGCGCTCGCCCAAAATAACAGCCGCTTTGCCGAAAAGCTCCTCCTGCCGGGTCATTATCCCGAGAGCCGCCTCCCTGTCAAAGCCCTTGAGCCGTATATCAACAGGACGCCGCAGGATCCTGTCGTAAAGCTCGTCGGGATCGCTCCCGCAAAGATAAATATAGGTCACAGACGCGCCGAAATACTTTGCGACGTGTTCCAGCAGCTTGCCGGCTTTTTTTAACAACCTCTCGTCATCCCAGACAAGGGAGGCAAGGTTCTGCACAAGGCCGTGGTCGGCAACGTACAGCCGGCCATCGCCTTCAAGGCCGCGCAGGCGCATCATCTCACGGTACAGCAGAAAATAATAGTAAAGGGTTTTTATATCGTACCGGGTCTTTTTCTTTTTGCCCAGCCAGAGCAGGACGGTTTTAGCAAAGAACGAGATATATTCCCGGGAGCACACAAAGCGCAGACGGTTTGCTTTCCTCCGGGCGTTTGCAAGGCAAAAGATCTCCGCGCGATCCGGAAACCGGTCGCACAGCATTTTCATATTAGTCGTCTTGCCCGTACAGGGCAGGCCGAAAAATTCCACGATCATTTTGCCTTTACACCCCGGTTCAACTGCTGATCTGATAGTATTATTGTATAACAGACAGGTAAAAAATACAAGCAAAAAAACAGGCAGAACGCGCCTGCCTGTTTTGATACTAATCTCAAATAAACCTGACGATAAGCTTTGGCGTTAAATTCCGCATAGTGTCGTTGTCGTCCTTGCAAGGCGCCAGCCTTGCGGCGTCCTCCGCCTCGCTATGCGAAATTTTCCGTTCAAATCTTTTTCGCCCTGTTTATCTGAGATTAGTATGATCGGTCAATCTCCGGGAAGCGAGGTCAATATCTCCTCCGCAAGGGCGTAGCTTTTTTTTGGCTTGAGGGAAACGATCTTGCTGATGATCTTAGGATTGGTTTTGACGATGTTTCTGTAAAACCGCTGTTCCTTCTTCTTGATCTTTTCCTCCAGCTCTTCCCTGTAAGTCAGGTAAAGCGGAAGCAGCTCGCGGAGAAATTCCTCCTCGCCGTAGATCTTCAGCCGGGGCAGACCCACCTTGATGGCCAGGTTTTCCAGCTGATCAAAGGCCTCCGGGCCGTATTTTTCAATGAATGCGTCAGCGGTCGCAGGTTCAAAATAGTAGATCCTGCCGGCGAGCAGGCCAAAGGCTTTTTTGGTATCCATATAGCCCATCTCAAACCGTTTTTCGATCATCTCATCGCTGAAATCAAAAGCGGCGCCAAGCTCGTCGATGTTGTACGGCCGGATGTATATTATATCCGAGCAGGAGATGTCCTGCTTGTGCCCCACACCCTTGATGGAGGAAATGTCTACTATTATCATCCTGTTGTGGCCCAGCTTGCGCATAAGGCTCACAGGGGCGTTGTCATAAACTCCGCCGTCGATATACCGCTCACCCTCCGGGCCGATTTTGCTCACCCCGGGGTAGTGGGAGGAGGCCAGAAGATACTCAACCAGCTTACCCTCGGGGATATCCTCGATCTTCATTTCCCGGGGAGTCAGCTCAGAGAGCAGGAAGGTGACTATCGCAAGGCGAATGTTTGAATTGCGCACCCCGTCCTCGTCCAGGTACTGTGAAAGCATCTGCTGGGTGGGGGAGGCGTCTATGCCGCCGTTGCGGATTATCTCCCGGAGGAGCACCGAAAAGTTTTTTCTGCTGAAAAGGTTGTCCGGCTCTTTCAGCTCCCCGGTTATATTGACGCCCTTTACTACGCTGGCGCTTCTCCACAGGGTCACGGCTTTTTCATAATCTCCCGCGGCTATCAGCGCGCCGTTGATAGAGCCGATGGAAACCCCGGCAACGGTGGAGATCTCCACTCCGATCTCGCGCATCGCCTTCCAGGAGCCGATCTGGTAGGCGCCCTTGGCGCCGCCCCCGGCAAGAACCAGTCCATAGGGTCTCGGTTTCATAAAACACACCGTCCTTAACGCTTACTTTGTAAGCACTTTTATGATCTCGCCCACATACATACGGTGGTAGTCGCCGCCTGTGTAGTTAGTGTTGATCTTGTCGTCCAAAAACCCCTTTGGGTCAATGTCCTGAAAAGCTATTTTACGGCAGACGATCACCGTTTCAGCCTCAGCGATATAGACGCTGTTCCCGTCAAAAACAGGGGTCAGCCCGGCCTTCTCCGCCTTGTTTACATCTCTGCCGCTGACCTTGCCGCAAAGGGCAAGCGCCTCGCGGTTTTTTCCGCCGAAAAAGCTCAGGGTGAAGTAGTCGCTGTTCTCGATAAAGCCGTAGGTGTACCGCTGGGGACGGATGAAAATAAAGGCTACGTCCCGGTTCCAGAGCTCGCCCACGCCGCCCCAGCTCACCGTCATGGTGTTCCAGGCGCCCCTGTCTCCGGCGCTGACCAGAGCCCAATCCCGGCTTATCATCTCAACGGGATTGCCGCTGAGTTCTTTTACGCTTATCTCTTTAAAACTCATAACACATAACCTCTTTCGTGTAATATATTCATCTATATGACGTTAAATAAAAATAATTTCACAAAGGGCTTAAAAAACACGAACTGATGATGTATAATAAACAGCGTATTTATATTCTACCACTAAACAGGTTCAAATTCAACTGAAACAGAGGGATGACTTTGAAAATCATACTTGCGTCGGCCTCCCCCAGGAGGAGGGAACTGCTGACCCTTGCCGGGGTGGATTTTGAGGTACGCACCTCGGACGTGGAGGAAAAAGTGCCGGAGGGGATGTCTCCGGAGGAGACGGTGAAGCTCCTTGCCGGGCAAAAGGCCTCCGCCGTGGCGGAAAACTTCAGAAACTGCTGCGTTATAGGGGCGGACACCGTTGTTGTGTGCGGCGGCAGGATACTGGGCAAGCCCCGGGACAGGGAGCAGGCCTGCGAAATGCTCAGGACGCTCTCCGGCAAGACCCATTGCGTTTTTACAGGGGTGTGTATCATGTGCGGAGCCGAGGTCGTTTCATTTGCGGAGAAAACCGAGGTCACCTTCTACGAGCTGACCGATGAGGAGATAGCTGCCTACACAGCTACCGGGGAGCCCATGGACAAGGCCGGAGCCTACGGCATACAGGGCAGGGGCTGCGTGCTTATCAAAGGCATCAGCGGCGACTATTTCAATGTTGTGGGTCTGCCCGTTGCCCGCACTGTGAGGGAGATAAATAAAATCTTAAAAAACGGTTAAACAGTGAATATTGCTAAAAAAGAATTATACTTTGCTGATTATGGGCTATAATGTTCAGCAAAGAAATAACGGACGGTAAAACCACCATGAACAACAAAAACAAATACATAAAGGGGCTAAGGGACGGGGTGCCCATAGGTCTGGGGTACCTTTCGGTCTCCTTCTCTTTCGGTATGCTGGCGGTGAATATGGGTCTGCCCATCTGGTCGGTGGTGCTCATCTCAATGACCAACCTGACCTCCGCCGGTCAGTTCGCCGGCATTGGTATAATCGCCGCAGGCTCGCCTATGCTTGAGATGATATTTGCCCAGTTTATTATAAATCTGCGGTATTCTCTGATGTCCGTGACCCTTTCGCAAAAGACGGATGAGACCATGACGCTGCCCCACAGGCTGCTGTCCTCGTTTTTTATTACCGATGAAATATTTGCCGTTGCCTCCGGTCAGCCGGAGGACGTTGGCTGCAAATATATGTACGCACTGGGCACGGCTCCCTTTCTGGGCTGGTCTTTGGGCACACTGCTGGGGGCTGTGGCCGGCAACATTATGCCGGACTCCCTTTGCAGCGCCCTGGGTATAGCCCTTTACGCCATGTTCGTGGCGATAGTTCTGCCCCCGGCGCGCAGGAGCAGGCCGCTTATAATCGTTGTGGCGGTTTCAATAGCTCTTAGCTGCCTGCTGCGGTATCTGCCGCTGCCATTCAAGCTCTCCGGCGGCACGGTGATCATCATCTGCGCCGTTGCTGCCTCCGCCTTGGGCGCGGCAGTCTTCCCGGTAAAGGAGGATGACGGTGTATGACGGTCTCAACAGGCAGGCTTTTGGCCTATATCGCCGTTATGGCAGGGGTGACCTATCTTATCCGTATGCTGCCCATAACGCTTATAAAGCGCAAGATAAACAACAGGTTCATAAAATCGTTCCTGTTCTACGTTCCCTTCGCGGTGCTTTCGGCTATGATAATCCCGGATATTCTTTTCAGCACCGCTTCTGTCTGGTCCGCCGCCGCGGGGCTTTTGGTGGCGGTGATAATGTCCCTGATCGTGGCAAATCTTCTGCCGGTGGCGGCCGCCGCCTGCGGAGCGGTATTCATAGTCGAGCTTATAATGAGAATAATAAAATAATAAAAATGGAGAGAGAAATATGGAACTGAAAAATAAAAAGATACTTTTCCTGGGCGACAGCATCACCGAGGGCGTTGGCACCACCGGGGACGATAAAAGGTTCACCTATCTGATCGAGAAAAACGAGGGGGCTCTTTGCCGCAACTACGGCATCGGCGGTACCAGAATAGCAAAGCAGCTTAAGGACAGCGAAAAAGCCATATGGGATATGGATTTCTGTTCCCGCGTGCAGTCAATGGAAAAGGGCGCGGATATAGTTGTGGTGTTCGGCGGCACGAACGATTTCGGGCACGGTGACGCGCCCATCGGCAAGCCCGACGACGCCACGCCGGAGACCTTCTACGGGGCGCTCAACTTTCTTTACACAAAGCTCTATGAGATATACCCGGATGCGGTCAAGATAATCGTGACGCCCATTCACCGCTGGCAGGAAAACAGGATCCTTGAGGACGGCAGCACCGTTACGCTTAAAGAATACGTTGATATCATCCGGGAGAGGGCGGAGTTTTACTCCCTGCCCGTGCTGGATCTCTACGCCTCCTTGGGCTTTACTCCGGCAGTGCCGGAAATAATGAAGAAATTCATTCCGGACGGTCTGCACCCCAACGACGACGGCCATGTGATACTGGCGAAAAAACTGACCGCCTTTATCAAAAGTATGTGATAAATTTAAAGCAGGTAAACAAAACCATCGGTTCAACCGGTGGTTTTGTTTTCACTAACAGCAAAGTCAGAATATTTATCAGCCGGTGCATCAGCTTTATCGAAAAAGAAGAGGTTTGACTTTTTCGGAACAATATAGTATAATAGCCACAAACCTGCGCATTATACCGTTATAAAGCCAAAACAAACCTGCGTATTATCTCAAAGTCAAACAACTCACAAACCTGCGCATTGTCTAATGAGGTGCCGCTATGATACTGAAACGTAAAATGTACGATAAACTGCTTAAACTGAAAACCGAGCTGAACGGAAAAAAAGCCTTTCTTATCGAGGGGGCAAGACGT
Organism: uncultured Clostridia bacterium; assembly: GCA_946626015.1. GTDB lineage: Bacteria > Bacillota > Clostridia > Oscillospirales > Acutalibacteraceae > JAAZFZ01. The sequence continues at coordinate 6,987 of CAMOTT010000086.1, forward strand.
ATCGGAAAGTCAACGGTGTGCGAGGAATTCGGCAGAAATGAGTATAAAAGCTATATTCTGATCGATTTCGCCAAATGTTCAGACGAGGTCAAGGACTATTTTGTGAAGCAAATGAATGATCTTGATACGTTCTTCATGCTTCTCTCCACATACTATGGCGTGAAACTTTACGAGCGCGAGTCACTTATCATCTTTGACGAGGTGCAGATGTACCCGAAAGCGAGGGAGTGCATCAAATATCTCGTTGCCGACGGAAGATACGATTATATCGAAACAGGTTCGCTGATCTCAATAAAGGAGAATGTCAAAGATATCGTTATACCATCGGAAGAACGTCATCTTAGTATGTATCCCCTTGATTTTGAGGAATTCTGTGATGCCCTCGGCGAGGAGCAGATCACAGGATATATCAGGAAGTGCTTTGCCGAAAGATTTCCCCTTGAGACCGAATTGCATTATAAAGCGATGCTCCTGTTCAAGCAGTATATGCTTGTGGGCGGTATGCCGCAGGGTGTGCTTGCTTTCCTTGAAAGCAGGAAAGATTTCGACAGGGCTGACGTTGAGAAGCGTGATATCCTTGCGCTGTACCGCAGCGACATTATGAAGATAGATACAAGATACAGGAGCAAAGTCCTTACAATATTCGATCAGATCCCCGGCCTGCTCTCTCAGCACGAAAAACGTGTGGTCTACAGTGACGTATCGGCTAAAAGTACGGCAGACCGGTACGGGGAAACTTTCTTTTGGCTTTCCGATTCTATGATATCCAATGAGTGTTTCTTGTGCAACGATCCGAACGTAGGACTGTCGGTCAACGAAAACAGAGCTTATGTAAAGTGCTACCTCGGTGACACGGGACTGCTTGTCAGCCACGCCTTTGATGAGAACGAATTGCTTGAAGATGAGGTCTACAAACAAATACTCGGCGACAAGCTGAATATGAATGAGGGTATGCTCTATGAGAATGCCATCGCTCAGATGCTGACCGCTAACGGACATAAACTGTACTTCTACACGCAGTACAATGCTGAAAAGCACCGCAACGATATCGAGATAGACTTCCTGATATCCAACAACAGCAAGCTGAAATACAAGATGTTCCCGATAGAGGT
>CAMOTT010000087.1 GCA_946626015.1 uncultured Clostridia bacterium
TACAAAAGAGGAGCTTGAAAGCATAGGAAATCAGAGCTGATATGAGGTGGATATTATGGACACAAGAGTGGCTGTTATCAGTATAATCGTTGAGGACTTTGACGCGGTGGAGGTTCTTAACAGCCTGCTGCACGATTACAGTAAATATATAATCGGCAGGATGGGCATACCTTACCGGGAGAAAAACATCAATATAATATCGGTTGCCATCGACGCTCCGTCGGATGCGATAAATGCCCTTACCGGCGCTCTGGGCAGGGTGGACGGCTTGACAGCCAAGGTGGCTTATTCAAAAGCTTAATAAAAAGTAAAATCTGTAATAATGAAGCATCCCCTGACGCCGAAACTGATCTTGAGGCGGAAGATACGGTGCCGGTCATTGTATATTTGCAATTTTTGATCGCCGTATCCTTATTTGGGGAACGGCGGTCTTTTTATATGGAGGTGGGCAAATATGAAATGCAGGGAGCTTATTGAAAAGCTGGATAAACAAAAAAGCCTTTCACACGAAGAATGGGTGAGGCTCATATCGGATTTTGATGATGAGGACAGAGCCCTTGCTGCGGAGCTTGCCCGGAATATCGCGACACAGATGTTTGGGAATAAAGTCTATTTTCGGGGTATCATAGAGTTTTCAAATATCTGCAAGAACGATTGCCTTTACTGCGGTATCAGGTGCTCCAACAAAAATGCGGAACGTTACCGCCTTACCGTGGAGGAGATACTTTCCTGCTGTCAGGAGGGATACAGGCTTGGTTTCCGCACCTTTGTACTGCAGAGCGGAGAGGACGGATACTGGAACGACGGAATGTTGACGGATCTGATAAGCAAGATCAAAGCCCAATATCCTGACTGCGCCGTGACCCTCTCGGTAGGGGAGCGGAGCCGGGAAAGTTATGAGGCGCTTTTCCGCGCCGGGGCGGACAGATACCTGCTTCGCCACGAAACGGCGGACAAGGCTCACTATTGCCGCCTGCACCCGGAGAATATGTCCTTTGATAACCGTATGCGCTGCCTGCGGGATCTTAAAGAGATCGGGTTCCAGACAGGCTGCGGCATGATGATAGGCTCGCCCTTCCAGACGGCGGATTCTCTGGCTCTGGATATGGAATTCATCTGTGAGTTCAAGCCGGCGATGGTTGGCCTGGGGCCGTTTATTCCCCACAATGACACCCCATTTGCCGGTTACGGGGCAGGGAGCGTGGAACTGACGCTGTTCATACTGAGCCTTGTCAGGATAATGCTCCCCGACGTACTGCTGCCGGCCACCACGGCCCTCGGTACGGTGGACGCTCTGGGCAGAGAAAAGGGGATAATGGCCGGCGCAAACGTGCTGATGCCTAATCTTTCTCCCACGGATGTGCGGAAAAAATATATGCTGTATGACAATAAGATATGCACCGGGGACGAGGCGGCGCAATGTATTGAATGCCTGAAACGCAGGGTGCTTACCACAGGGCGCGAGATCGTTATCGACCGTGGCGACCACAAAAACTATAAACATAAAAACAAAAACTTTAAATAAAGGAAGGAAAAACATCATGGCAAAGTATGATCCCAAATCATTGAAGGCGGAGGAGTTTATCAATAACGAAGAGATACTGGAAACCATCCGTTACGCCGAGGAAAACAAGAGCAACATCGAATTGATAGACGCGATCCTTGAAAAGGCGCGCCCGGTAAAGGCGGGCAACGGCTGCCACTGCAAGGGGCTCACCCACAGGGAGGCCTCTGTTCTGCTGGCCTGCGATATTCCCGAAAAGGTGGAGGAGATGTATGCCATTGCAAACGATATCAAGCAGGCGTTTTACGGCAACAGGATAGTTATGTTCGCACCGCTGTATCTTTCAAATTACTGCGTCAACGGCTGCGTTTACTGCCCGTATCACCTTAAAAACAAGCACATTGCCCGAAAAAAGCTTACTCAGGAGGAGGTCAGGAACGAGGTTATTGCTCTGCAGGATATGGGGCATAAACGTCTGGCGATCGAGGCAGGGGAGGATCCGGTGAATAATCCCATAGAGTATATCCTCGAATGTATCGATACCATCTACTCCGTACACCACAAAAACGGCGATATCCGCCGTGTCAACGTGAACATCGCCGCCACAACTGTTGAAAATTACCGCAGACTCAAGGAGGCAGGCATAGGCACATATATTCTCTTTCAGGAAACATACAATAAAGAAAGCTACCTTCAGCTCCATCCCACGGGTCCCAAGCATGATTACGACTACCACACCGAGGCTATGGACAGAGCTATGGAGGGCGGCATAGACGACGTGGGTCTTGGCGTCCTGTTCGGGCTTGAGGGCTATAAATACGAATTTGCCGGTCTGCTCATGCACGCGGAGCACCTTGAAGCTGTCCACGGCGTAGGCCCCCATACTATCAGCGTCCCCCGTGTAAAACACGCGGACGACATTGACCCGGACGTTTTCGACAACAGCCTTTCCGACGAGATGTTTGCCAAGATCATCGCCTGCATACGCATTGCCGTGCCCTACACCGGCATGATAATCTCCACCCGTGAGTCGGAGGAGGTCAGGGGAAAGGTACTGCATCTGGGCATTTCTCAGATAAGCGGCGCCTCCCGCACGTCTGTGGGCGGCTACACCGAGGAGGAGAGACCCCACGACTCCGAGCAGTTCGACGTTTCCGACCAGCGCACACTGGACGAGGTGGTCAACTGGCTTATGAAGCTGGGCTACATTCCTTCATTCTGCACTGCCTGCTATCGCGAGGGCAGGACAGGCGACCGATTTATGTCCCTCTGCAAAAACGGGCAGATAATCAACTGCTGCCATCCCAACGCCCTGATGACCCTGACTGAGTACCTTGTGGACTATGCCTCTGAGGAGACAAAAAAGGTGGGCTTTGAGCTTATCGACAAGGAGCTGGCCAAGGTCAAAAGCGACAAGGTCAGGGAGATCGCAAGGCAGAATATCGAGGACATAAAGAACTCCAACCGCAGGGATTTCCGCTTCTGATAAAAAGTAGAGACAGTGTGAAAAATCACACTATCTGATTATATTGCCCGCTCAGTTTTCCGCGTTGCGGCAACGGGCGATGGCTATGATCACCATTAACGCCTGCACGGGCAAAGCAGGATAACGGTGATTTTTAACAAACTATTTATTTGCCCGAAAGGCTATGGTGATCAATATGAGTCTTAACTCTGTACCCAGCTCTCAACGAGTACATATAGGCTTTTTCGGCTGCCGCAACGCGGGCAAGTCCAGCGTGGTGAACGCCGTAACCGGGCAGGATCTGGCGGTGGTGTCGGAGGTCAAGGGCACCACAACGGATCCCGTGAGCAAGGCAATGGAGCTGCTGCCCCTTGGGCCGGTGGTGATAATCGACACCCCGGGCTTTGACGATGAGGGAGAGATAGGCGAGCTCCGTATAAACCGAACCAAAAGAATACTGAACAAGACGGATATTGCCGTCCTTGTGTCGGATGCTTCAAAGGGCATAAATGAAGTTGACCGCCAGCTTATAAAAATATTCAGAGAGAAGAACATACCCTATCTTGTTGCGCTGAATAAGTGCGATCTTATAAAGGTCAAGCCGAAAACAGAGGAAAATCATCTGTTTGTCAGCGCCCTTACCGGGGAGAACATATATGAGCTAAAGGAGCGGCTGGGCAAGCTTTCCCCGGAGGGAAACGAGCCGCCTTTGGTGGGGGATCTGCTGAGAGCAGGGGACACAGCCGTATTGGTGTGTCCCATAGACGAATCGGCTCCCAAGGGCAGGATGATCCTACCGCAGCAGCAGACCATCAGGGATATCCTTGACTCCGGCGCCCTTGCTTACGTTACAAGGGAAACGGAGCTCAAAGACACCCTTGACAGCCTGCGTGAGCCTCCGGCTATTGTTATAACAGACAGTCAGGCTCTGGGCGTGGTAAAGGAGATAGTTCCCGATGCGGTGCCGCTGACCACATTTTCCATCATTATGGCAAGGTACAAGGGCTTCCTAAAAACCGCCGTGTCAGGTATTGCCGCCGCCAAGAACTTAAAGGACGGTGATATTATCCTTATGGCGGAGGGCTGTACCCACCACAGGCAGTGCAATGATATAGGCACTGTTAAAATCCCCCGTCTCCTTCAGAAATACTGCGGCTGTTCGCTTAACTTTGAGACCTGCTCCGGTACGGAGTTCCCGGAGGAGCTTTCCAGTTACGCCATGGTCATCCATTGCGGCGCCTGTATGAACACCGACCGCGATGTGAAGTACAGGATGAAATGCGCCCTTGACAGCGGCGTTCCCTTCACCAACTACGGCATAACCTTAGCCCAGGTCACCGGCACCCTGGAACGCACTCTGCGCTGTTTCCCGGATATACATGGATTGGTTTTCCCTTGACAAAATTTGAAATCAAAGATATAGTTTAAATGTACTGTACTCTGTTACACAAAAACTGAGAGGGGATTTATTATGTACCAGAACGGAAAGATATATTTGGGGCTTGCGGAGGATCGGGTGGAGATCCCTCTGAATATGTGCAACCGTCACGGACTTATCGCCGGAGCCAGCGGCACTGGCAAAACCGTCACGATGAAGGTCATGGCCGAGTCCTTTTCCGATGCAGGTGTGCCGGTGTTCCTTTGCGACATCAAGGGGGACGTTTCCGGGCTATGCGCTCCCGGAGTTTCAAACGAGGGCATGGAAAAGCGCATAGATAAATTCGGTATACGGAACAGTTTTACATACAAAGCCTACCCGGTGTGTTTTTGGGATATTTACGGCGAAGGGGGGCACCCTGTCAGGGCAACGGTCTCCGATATGGGGCCGGAGCTTCTTTCCCGTATCCTCGGCCTCACCCCGGCGCAGGAGGGCGTGCTGAATATCGTGTTCAAGATCGCCGATGACCACGGTCTGCTCTTGACCGACCTCAAGGATCTTCAGGCCATGCTCAACTATGTGGGCGAGCACAAAAACGATTATATCCTCAACTACGGCAACATCGCCACCGTTACCCTCGGCGCTATCGTCAGGGCGCTGATACCCCTTGAAAATCAGGGAGCGGATCTGTTCTTCGGCGAACCTGCCCTTGATCTCAGGGATTGGATACGCACGGATGAAAACGGCCGCGGCATGGTCAATATCCTCAACTGCGTAAAGCTGGTGCAGAACCCCAAGCTCTACGCAATGTTCCTGCTCTGGATGCTCTCGGAGCTCTTTGAAAACCTGCCCGAGGTGGGCGATCTTGACAAGCCAAAGCTGGTGTTCTTCTTTGACGAAGCCCATCTGCTCTTTGCCGACGCACCCTCGGTGCTTGTCCAGAAGATCGAGCAGGTGGTAAAGCTCATTCGTTCAAAGGGCGTGGGCATATACTTTGTGACCCAGAGCCCCGGCGATATCCCGGACAGTGTGCTGGCTCAGCTGAGCAACAAAGTCCAGCACGCGCTTCGCGCATATACCCCGGCTGAGCAGAAGGCCATACGCGCCGCGGCGGCGTCCTTCCGCCCCAATCCCAATTTTAAAACCGAGGAGGTCATTACGACCTTAGGCGTGGGTCACGCCCTTGTTTCTGTGTTGGATGAGGAAGGCGTGCCCACCATCGTGCAGGAGACTTCGATAATCTGCCCCCAGAGCCTTATGGCTCAGGCGGATGAAGCGGCAATTTTCTTTACGAGAAAAACCGACCGCATGGAGAAGTACGACACCGCGGTGGATAATGAGTCCGCCTATGAGGTGATACAGGACAGGAAAGAAAAGGAGGCCGAAGCCGCCAAGCTGGAGGCCGAGAGGCTTCAATTTGAAAAGGAAAAAGAGGAGTTCGCCAAACAGAAGGAGAAAGAGGAGCTCAGACTTCAGAAAGAGAAAGAAAAGAAGGCGGCCGCGTACAAGAAAAAATCGGAACAGCGCCGCGCGAAAATAGAGACACAGCTCATCCGCACCGGTGGCCAGATCCTCAAAAGAGGCCTGTTCAACACTCTGTTTAAATAAAAACCGGTAATGCAAGCTTTCCCCCGTGGTCAAAGTGTCGGCTGCGGGGGATACTTGGTTCGTCAAGGTTGACCGCGCCTTGTGTTCAGGTTGCCTTTTTGTTATAATAGTTTCATAATCAACCCACCAAAGGAGCGTTACGCAATGAAAAAATATTTTTGCCTTATTCTGAGCTTGTTTTTGCTTTTTGCCGCTGTGCCGTTTTCCGCCGCGGCAGGGGAGGCGTGCCGCATTGCGGTGGACAGCGCTACGGCGGACAATCGCCATGCCGCTGAGACCTTGCGGAGATACCTTGCGGAGATCCTGCCTGTTGAGCCTGTTGTGGAAGATACTGCGGAGGGAGCGGACTTCATCATCGGCGGTTCAGATGAGCTTTCGGACATATCAACTGGGGGCTACCGCATCACCCGTCAGGGCGGAGCGGTGCGTATTCAGGGCGTTGGCGGCAGCGGTACACTTAACGGCGTTTACGCCTTTCTGCGGGATTACTGCGGCTGCCGCTGGTATGCCTCGGAGGAGATCGTTCTGCCAAAGGTCGAGGCTCTTTCTCTGCCTGAGACCATAGACGTCACTTACAGCCCCTGCTTTGAATACGCTTATACCGACTGGCGCAATATGTGCGAGACCGAGATAGCTGTGGCAAACGGACAGACCGGCAACGGCTGCTACATCTACGGCTTCTGCCACACCCTGTCAACCCGGTTCTGCTCAAGGGACACATATTTCGCCGAGCACCCGGAATATTTCGCTCTCCACAAGGGCAAGCGCACGCCCAATCAGCTCTGCCTGACCAATCCCGACACCCTGCGCATCGTCACCGAAGAGGTGCTCAGCGTTTTGCAGTCTTACCTCTATGACCCGGACGCTGATCTGCAGATAATCTCCATCACTCAGGACGATAACAGCGAATACTGCGAATGTCCTGCCTGCAAGGCGCTGGATAAAGAAAACGGCTCCCACGCAGGTACGAACCTCACCTTTGCCAACGCCGTGGCGGACGCGGTCAAGGCGGCCGGGTATGATAACGTGGCCATAGACACCTTCGCCTACTCATACACCCGTAAGACCCCCACAAAGGTTGTGCCCCGGGATAACGTTATAGTTCGTCTCTGCTCCATCGAGTGCTGCCATTGCCACACTTTGGATGACCCCAAGTGCAAGGAAAACGTGGATTTCATGGCTGATCTCCGGGCTTGGGGCGCTATCTGCAAGCGCATTTATATCTGGGACTACACCACGAATTACTGGGAGACTCCCTGCATCTATCCCGATTTCGGTGTGCTCCAGAGGAATATGCAGATATTCTACGAGAACAACGCCAAGGGCGTTTTCGAGGAGGGCGAGCCTTCTCTTGATGACAACCCGGAATTCGGCGAGCTCCGGGGCTACCTCATCGCCCGGCTGATGCAGGACCCCTATCTGGATTACGATGCTGAGATGCGCGGATTCTTGAAGGATTATTACGGCGAGGCCTGGGAGCCGATCTACCGCTTTCTTGAGCGGGTGACGGAAAAGGCAGGGCAGACATACAGGGAGTACCTGGGCACCTTCCCGGACAGCGCGGACACCCTGATAAGCTTCAAGTCCGCTGACGTCAAATACTGCGATGAACAGTGGAGGGAGGCAAAGGAGAAGGTTCAGGGCACGAAGTATTTTGCCCGGGTGGAACGCTCCGAGCTTTGCTGGCGGTTCTGGAAGAGCGAAAACCGCAAGGGTGAGTTCTCCCTGCTGCGCAATACGCTTTATATGCGTATGCGCGCCCGGGAGGAGCTTTATAACGACCTGCTTCGCATGGGGGTCAATTATATGAACCACACCCGGCGGGACCGTGAATTTACTCAGTGTATGTCCATCGTTTTGCTGCGCTGCCCCGGCAAGTGGTGCAAGCTGTATGAGGAGCCATTCTGGTTCGCCATCGAACCGGTGGTGCTCAAGCTCTATAACGCTATGGGCAGGCTGTATAACAAGTGATTTTTATATGAAACACCCCCCTGAGCAGAACAAAGCTCAGGGGGGCTGTTATATCTGTTATTATTACTGTTTTACGGGGGCGGAGGTCATCTCAAAGCTTAGCTCGCCGCCGGAGAGCAGC
>CAMOTT010000088.1 GCA_946626015.1 uncultured Clostridia bacterium
ATGCATACGTCGCCGTAGGGCTGGGCGCAAATATTGAGGGCTACGGTGGAAGCTGAATTAAGACCCTGCCTTGCAAAGCTGGGCATACCCGTACTGATGATATCCCAGGAAACTCTCGGATTAAAGCTGAAATATTTAAAGGATATCCGGCATTGGGTCTTGCCGGAAACAAACATATAAAGGAGGATAAACATACTGATATACTGTGATACCGCCGTGGCTATCCCTGCTCCGGCTATACCCAGCTTGAGTTTAAAGATCAGGATGGGATCAAGGATTATGTTGAGCACACCGCCTGTGGTCAGACCGATGGTCGCAAGCGCCGCCATTCCCTCATAACGCAGAATATTGTTAAGCACACAGCTCAGCGCAAGAGCCGGAGCCGCGATAAATATATACATACCGTATGTTTTGGAATAGGGCAGGATAGTCTCTGTGCTGCCTATGAGCCGCATGAACGAGGTCAGGTTGGTTATGCCCAGCGCCGAAAATGCGGTGCTCAGGACAAGAGCTTCAAAGAATGCCGTTGATCCGTATATTTTAGCGGATATTTGATCGTTTGCCCCCAGCTTTCGGCTGATATTGCTCCCGGCGCCGTGACCAAAGGTAAACCCGACAGCCTGAATAAGACCCATCAGGGTAAATACTATGCTTGTTGCTCCGCTTGCCGGGATGCTGATCTCCGAAACGAAATATGTGTCCGCAGCATTGTATATCATGGAGATCATCATGCTTATAACCGTGGGAACGGCAAGACTTGTAACCAATTTTGAAATCGGTGTTTTTGTCATTTTAGCAAATTGTTCTTCGGAGGAATGTTTGGATGCTCGCAATTTTATCATCTCCCTGCCTTAAAATTACCGCCATTGAAAATAAGGGCAAAATATGTTAATATAAATATCACAAGAGAAAAAAGAGGTGTAAAAGGTTGAAAAACAAAATACTTTGTTTAGCGGAAAACAAATATTTTTGTATGTTCTGGAACATTTTTGCCGTTGTTTACATAACATGGTACGGCGCTTTTCCGAACTGGGCGTCAAATAAACTTTTCGTGGCCACGGCAAGTCAGATCGGTCTGGATTATCCCTGGCATTTCAGAATGTGGGGCATATTTTCGGCAATAGCCATTATGCTCAATATTTCATATATGTACCGCAGATACGGTGTTAAATCAAAAGCGGGCAAGATCCTGATGTACATAGGCTGCGCCTGTATAATGGTCACCATAACCGTGCCCTCAACAGAAATAATGAGCCTGCAGCTGGTTGTCCACTGGAGCTCGGCTCTGCTTTTTGCGGCCTTTAATGCGGCTTCAATAGCTGTTTTTCTGCTCAAAATGCGAAAAAGGAGCAAAAAGTTTATTTTAACCTTTGCGGTCTTTATTTTTATGCTCGCGCTGATGATAATACTTCTGATAATCTTCGGCAAAAACGGAGCCATCGAAAGCATACCTTACTGGGGAACGTACATAATACTGTTCCTTTCAAACTACACCGGCCTGTATAAAGAAGCTCTGCCGGAGGCTTAATGAAAACGAGCCACCGTGCGGCAGCCCGTGAAAAAGCGCAAAAAGTTGAAAGATAATAAATTGTATGTAAAAATCCCTCAGACAGCAGTCTAAGGGATTTTTGGCAGCGGCACAAGGATTCGAACCTTGAATGACGGAGTCAGAGTCCGGAGTGTTACCGTTACACTATGCCGCTATGTGACAACGGTGTCAACAGAACATAATTATACACACTTTTTTTGAAAAGTCAACACTTCTTCTCAAAAAAATAAATAATTTCTTGAATTTATTTTTTGCTTTTCCGAATTTGTTGCTTCAACGCATTGACAAAACGCCTTGAAAATAATATAATTTTTTGTTAGTAATTGAAATCTATTATCATAAACGGAGGACAAAAATGGGATACAATATTGCTCAAAAATTGATCAGCAGCCATTTGCTTTCCGGCGAAATGAAGGTCGGCAGCGAAATAGGTCTGAGAATAGACCAAACGCTTACGCAGGACGCTACCGGAACAATGGCTTATCTTGAATTTGAGGCCATGGGCGTGGAGAGAGTAAAGACGGAATTGTCCGTGGCTTACATTGACCATAACACATTGCAGACCGGCTTTGAGAATGCTGACGATCACCGCTTTATCCAGAGCTGCGCGAGGAAAAGGGGAGTTCGCTTCTCAAGACCCGGCAACGGCATCTGCCACCAGGTGCATCTTGAGAGATTCGGAATACCCGGCAAAACCCTTATCGGTTCGGACAGCCACACCCCCACAGGCGGCGGTATCGGTATGCTTGCCATGGGCGCAGGGGGACTTGACGTTGCCGTTGCCATGGGCGGCGGAGCTTATTACATAACCATGCCAAAGGTCACCCTGATAAAACTTGAGGGCAAACTCAAGCCCTGGGTCGCAGCAAAGGATATAATCCTCAAGGTTCTTTCCATAATGTCCGTCAAGGGCGGCGTTGGCAAGATAATCGAATACGGGGGAGAGGGAGTCAAAACTCTTTCTGTTCCCGAGCGCGCAACCATCACCAATATGGGCGCCGAGCTTGGCGCTACTACATCCGTTTTCCCTTCGGATGATATTACAAAGGCCTTCCTTAAGGCGCAGGACAGGGAGAAGGATTGGGTCGAGCTGCTGCCTGACGGGGACGCGGAGTATGACGAGGTCATAACCATAGACCTTTCTACGCTTGAGCCATTGGCGGCAATGCCCCATATGCCGGATAACGTCAAAACCGTTTCCGAAATAGGGCCGATAAAGGTGGATCAGGTCTGCATCGGCTCCTGCACCAATTCTTCATTGCTGGATATGCTCAAGGTTGCGGCTATCCTCAAGGGCAAGACCGTACACCCCAACGTGAGCCTTTCAATTGCTCCCGGCTCAAAGCAGGTTCTCAATATGCTTTCCCTCAACGGCGCGCTCTCCGATATGATCTCTGCCGGAGCTCGTATCCTTGAATCGGCCTGCGGTCCATGCATTGGTATGGGTCAGTCGCCGAATTCCATGGGTATATCCCTCCGTACCTTTAACAGAAACTTTGAGGGTCGTTCCGGAACCGCAGACGCCGGCATTTTCCTTGTCAGCCCGGAGGTCGCAGCGGCCTCAGCCCTGACCGGCGTTCTGACCGATCCCAGGACTTTGGGTGAAATGCCAAAAATAACTATGCCCTCCAAATTTATCGTTAATGATAATTCTGTTCTTATGCCCGCCTCTCCGGAGGAAGCAAAGGATGTGGAGGTGCTTTACGGCCCCAACATAAAGCCCTTCCCCTCAAGCGAGGCTATGCCGGAGAGCATCACGGCAAAGGCCGTGCTCAAGGTTGGGGACAATATCACAACAGACCACATTATGCCGGCAGGCGCAAAGATACTTCCTTACCGTTCAAATATTCCCTATCTTTCAAAGTTCTGTTTCAGACAGTGCGATGAAAATTTTGCCGAGCATTGCAAGCAGGCAGGAAAGGGCATAATTATAGGAGGAGCCAACTACGGCCAGGGTTCCTCAAGAGAACACGCCGCTCTTGTGCCCCTGTATCTCGGCATCAAAGCGGTGATCACAAAATCCTTTGCAAGGATCCATTGCGCGAACCTTGTAAACGCCGGAATAATTCCATTTACCTTTGCCAATGCCGAAGATTATGAAAAAATAAATGTGGGCGATGAGCTCTGTCTTGAAAACATCCGCAATATCATCAAAAACAACGGCAAAGCCGTTTTGAAGAATATCACAAAATCAGAAGAATATGTCCTGACTTATGATATCTCGGCAAGACAGCGTGATATTCTCCTTGCAGGCGGTCTGCTTGACTACACCCGCGAGAACAGTAAATAAGGCGGTATGATACTATGAAAAAATATTTTTCCTTGATTTTGGCGCTTCTTTTATGCCTGTCCTTTGCCGCTTGCTCCGGCGCAGGAAAAAACGCCATCAACAACTCCGATTTTAAGGTTTCGGACTATGAGGACGGTATCTCTGTTGACGGCTATGTGGGTCAGGCGGAGGATGTTGTGATCCCCTCAAAAATCAACGGCAAGAAGGTTCGGGCCATCGGCGCAAACGCTTTCAGGAAAGACAGGGTCCTTACCTCTGTCCGGATCCCCGATACAGTTAAGGAGATAGGGGATTACGCTTTCTATTATTGCGAAAAGCTTACAGCCGTAGAAATTGGCAGCGAAGTGGAAACCATCGGCAAATACGCCTTTGGAAACTCATACGCAATAACGAGCTTTACCATTAACGGCAAGGCTCTCAAGAGAATATCCGATTACGCATTTTCACACGTTGAAAGTCTTGAGTATATCAAGTTCCCGGAGAATGTTGAGTTCGTTGGCGCAGGAGCTTTTGAAGACGCGTTCCAGCTCACATTGGGCGTAAAGGAAGGCTCATATCTGCACAACTATGCCAAGGAAAACGAGATACCGTTTATCGCATATTAAATTTTATCAGAGGTGACTGTCTTATGAACGAATCAGCAGTAAAAAACGCGGTGGAAAAATTTGAAGCTTTAGTCCGCGCTCAGCTCGAGAGAGCCGAGAATATCAAAGCTCAGGGAGATTTTGTGGATTACAAGGCTCTGGATAAGATCATCATCGGCGTGTGCGGCGGCGACGGGATCGGCCCCATCATTACAAAGGAATCGGCAAGAGTTCTTCAGTTTATCCTTGAGGATAAGGTAAAGGCCGGTAAGATCGAGTTCAAATACATAGACGGTCTTACCATCGAAAACAGAGTCAAGGCCAACAAGGCCATACCCGATGACGTTCTCGAGGAGCTCAAATCCTGTCACGTTATCCTCAAAGGCCCCACAACCACACCCCAGGCCGGCGATCCCTGGCCGAATATAGAAAGCGCCAACGTGGCAATGCGTAAAGCCCTTGACCTTTTCGCAAACCTCAGGCCGGTAAAAGTTCCGGAGGAGGGGATAGACTGGACATTTTTCCGCGAGAACACGGAAGGCTCCTACGCTGTGGGTTCAAACGGCGTCCATGTTACCGATGATCTTGCCATGGACTTTGTGGTCACCACTCAGGAGGGCACGGAGCGTATAGCGAAGCTTGCCTATGAGTATGCCAAAAGGAACGGCAAAAACAGAGTTTCCATCGTAACAAAAGCAAACGTCATCAAAACTACGGACGGAAAATTCCTCAACATATGCAAGAATATCGGCAAGGATTACCCGGATATCACCACCGACGAGTGGTATATCGACATTATGACCGCAAAGCTTATCGACAAAAAGCGCCGCACAGATTTCAGGGTATTTATCCTGCCCAATCTTTACGGTGACATCATTACCGACGAGGCCGCTGAATTCCAGGGCGGCGTGGGTACAGCAGGCAGCGCGAATATTGGCAAAAAGTATGCTATGTTTGAGGCTATACACGGCTCTGCTCCCCGTATGATAAGGGAGGGCAGGGGCGCTTACGCCGATCCCTGTTCGATGCTCAGGGCAACTGTCATGCTCCTTTCCCATATCGGAGAGCAGGAGAAGGCCGATCTGCTTGAGCGCGCATTGGATATTTGTATGTTAGAAGAGAAGAAGCTTACCATCACCGGCCGCGACACAGGCTGTACCTGTTCGGAATTCGGCGATTACGTTATGGAGACCCTCAAGAAGCTGGTTTAAAAATACAATGAAGAGAGGAGCAGTCTGTTGTGAACTGCTCCTTTTTCTTTGAAAAGCACTGCTATACGGCGTCGGTTTTCTTGATACCGAATATAAGCCTCAGCAAACCTCTCAACGCCTTAGGACTTCTCAGAACGACTATTTTCATACTTGATCACCCCTATAAAGTGTCAGCACCTGCTGTTTGCGGTTATCCCGGCAATTATGAGCAAAACGGCAATTATTACCACGATGATTGTGCTGGTAAAAAATCTTCCCGTTATCAATCCAAGGCTGAAGGCAACGCACAGGGAGCCGTTAAGTCTTTGTCTGCGTCTCATCACATCACCGTTTCCGTAAAGTTTTATCTCAAACAGCAAATTGCTGCCCTGATTTCATTATATACGAAGCTGATTTTTCTGTGAGTAAAATTTAATGCACAAAAAATTATAATTGTAATGTTGACGGGTCATAAAAAATATTATAAAATAAAAAGTGTTATAAAAATGAGCAGCTTGGAACGGAGCGTCTCTATTGAGTAAGACTAAACAATCGAAGGGCCAGAGGAGAAAAATATTACTTAATTTTTTAGGTGGACTGCTGTTGGTATTATCAGTGGTTTTGGTTATTGTTTTCGTTTTTTCAAGAGATGCCGAGGTCATGAAATGGTATGCTACCTATCAAACTACCCTTGAGGATATAGAATCAAGAATAATGTCTATCGACGACGTTGCACTGCTGATAGCGGTTATCCTTCTTATATATTTGATAAAAAGCGTCATTCCTATCATGCCCATATCGGCGCTCTGCTTTTTGGTAGGCGCAGTTATGCCCCTGTACGCGGCGGTTTCTGTCAATATGCTCGGGCTGACTATAATGCTGACCGTTAAATTTTTCTGGGGCAGAAAGCTCGGCGGCGGCAGTGTACATAAACTGCTCAAAAAGAACGAAAGCATACTGACCTTCATTGAGCGGGACGGAAATGTAAACCCATGGATATTGTTTGTTTCAAGGCTTGTTCCAAGCTTCCCGGTAAACAGTATAAGTCAGCTCTACGGAGCTATGGGGTTTGATTATCCCAGCTTTTTGATAGTTTCCTTGGGCGGCTTTATGCCCAAGCTCGTATCTTACACATTAGTTGGCCGCAATATCTTTGATCCTTTGTCATCAAAATTCCTGACGCCGTTGATAATAATATTTGCGGCATCCGGAATATCTATCCTTACTATCAACGTCATAATAACAAAATTAGGGGAAAATAAACAATGATAAGTATTTCTTCTTTAACCGAAAAACTCAAGGCAAACGAGCCTGCCGGCCGCCTTTTCGAGGTATATAGAAACGAAAATGAGCGCAGCTATCAATCCGGCAGACTTATAAGATTGGCTGATGAATTTGAAAATCTTTTCGGGAGCGAAAGAGAGGTTTCCGCCTTCCGCGCTCCGGGCAGAACAGAGGTTTGCGGCAACCATACCGACCACAACAACGGCAAGGTGCTTGCGGCAGGAGTAAACCTTGACGCCATATGCCTTGCGGCTGTTTCGGACAAACCTGTTGTCAACGTCAAATCAGAGGGCTATTCGATGAACACAATAGATTTGGGGATTCTTGAACCTGTGGAAAGCGAAACAGGCAGATCCTCATCTCTTGTCAGGGGAGTATGCGCCGGTTTTAAAGAGAGGGGCTACAACATAGGAGGCTTTGACGCCGCCACCGCCTCCGACGTTATTTCCGGTTCCGGACTTTCGTCCTCAGCAGCCTTTGAGGTGCTCATAGGCACAATCATCAATCATTTGTTCAATGACGGCAAGGTTGACGCTGTGGAGATCGCCCAGATAGCCCAGTACGCGGAAAACCGCTTTTTTGGGAAACCATGCGGACTTATGGATCAAATGGCTTGTTCTGTGGGCGGATTTATAGCGATGGATTTTAAGGATCCCGGTTCCCCGGTCGTCCAAAAAGTGGATTTTGATTTTTCCTCCTGCAACAGCGGACTTTGCATAACCGATACCGGCGGCAGCCACTCCAATCTTACCGATGAATACGCGGCTGTAAGGCAGGAAATGGAGGCAGTCGCAGGTATACTCGGCAAAAAAGTGCTCCGCGAGATCACATATGACGACGTGCTTGAAAATATAGGCGTTATCCGCAATGAGCTCAGCGACAGAGCCGTATTGAGAGCGATACATTTTTACGGCGAAAATGACCGCGTTGACAAAGAAGTGGAAGCCCTGACCCGGGGAGATTTTGAGACCTTCAAAAAGCTTGTGATCGAAAGCGGTCAATCTTCATATATGTACAATCAAAACGTATTTACCCCAAAGCTTCAAGGCAGCCAGCCTGTTGCCCTTGCCCTTTGTCTGAGCGAACGGCTGCTCAAGGGCAGGGGAGCCTGGAGGGTGCACGGCGGCG
>CAMOTT010000089.1 GCA_946626015.1 uncultured Clostridia bacterium
TGCAGATAAACCTTTATTCCCAAACCGCTGAGAATGTCTGCGGAGATCTCCGAGAAGGTTTTACTGTTGTTGCGGGTATCGTAACCGATGGCTACGCCTCGCTCCCGGCAGGTGTCCGCGCCGTAGGTCTTAAGCAGATAATTGCCCAATCCGAGCGTGGCCTTACCCACGGTGTACTTGTTCATCCTGTTTGTACCCGCGCCCATAACGCCGCGCAATCCGCCTGTGCCAAATTCAAGCTCCTTGTAGAAGCGATCCTCTATTTCTTTTTCATCCTTTATTCCGGCAAGCTCGTTTCTTGTATCTTCATCAAAAAAATCATCCTTAAGCCATAATTCGTATTTATCTTTGTAATTCATTTTGCATCAACTCCCTGTTTTGGTTATGATTATTATAGCACCTTATGCTCTATGATTTCAAGAATTTAATTGTCCGGCGCAAACTATTCTTATATCAGGTGTTGACAACCTTGCAAAAAATGATATAATAAGCTTAATAAAGCTATCTCGTTGAAGCAGAGAGTATCTGTCATAAGTTTTTCCCAGAGAGTCTGTGACCCGGCTGTAATCACGGATGTTAAACGGCGGATGCGACCACTGCCGAGTGTTTGTCGAAGCAATTTTATAATAAATTGATAAGGCAGACCGTATAAACTGCGTTAAAGTTTATTCAAGTGGCGGCTTTTGCCGCAATTTGGGTGGAACCGTGGAGTTTAAGCTTCATCCCATTTACGGGATGAGGCTTTTTTATATTTGAAAGGAGAATTTTTATGGTAAAAGTTACTTTAAAGGGCGGAGTTGTCAAGGAGTACGAAAACGGCATTACCGCAATGGAGATCGTAAAAGGCATAGGTATGGGCTTGTTCAAGGCTGCCTGTGTCTGCAAGATCGACGGTAAGGTGTGCGACCTGCGTACACCGATAACCGAGGATTGCAGCCTTGAGGTACTCACATTCGATGATGACGAGGGAAAAAAGGCTTTCCGTCACACCGCTTCTCATATTCTTGCTCAGGCGGTCAAAAGATTATACCCTTCGGCAAAGCTTGCCATCGGCCCTGCCATCGAAAACGGATTTTATTATGATTTTGATATTGACACCGCTTTCACCCCTGAGATCCTTACAAAGATCGAAGCTGAAATGAAAAAGATCGTCAAGGAGGATCTGGCTCTGGAGCGTTTTGAGCTTGATGTGGACGAAGCTATCAAGCTGATGTCTGACCTTGGCGAAGATTATAAGATCGAGCTTATCAATGAGCACGCAGGCAAAGGCGAAAAGATAACCTTCTACAAGCAGGGCGAGTTTACTGAGCTCTGCGCAGGCCCCCACATTCCCTCGACCGGGCGTGTAAAGGCATTTAAGCTTACATCCTGCACAGGCGCTTACTGGAGAGGCGACTCCACCAAGAAGATGCTCCAGCGTATATATGCCACCGCCTTTACAAAGAACGACGATCTTGAAGCATATCTTCAGGCTGTTGAAGAAGCAAAGAAGCGCGACCACAACCTTATAGGCCGTCAATTAGGTTACTTTACAACCAGCGATATCATCGGTCAGGGTCTGCCCCTGCTTATGCCAAAGGGCGCAAAGCTTTTTCAGATACTTAACAGGTATGTTCAGGATACTGAGGAAAAGGAGTTCGGCTACCTTATGACCCGCACCCCCTTTATGGCAAAGTCCGACCTTTACAAGATCTCCGGACACTGGGATCATTATAAAGACGGTATGTTTGTCTTAGGCGACGAAGAAAAAGACGATGAGGTCTATGCCCTTCGCCCCATGACCTGCCCGTTCCAATATCAAGTTTATCTTAACGAAATGCATTCGTACCGCGATCTGCCTCTGAGATACGGCGAAACTTCTACCCTGTTCCGCAACGAGGCTTCCGGCGAGATGCACGGTCTTATCCGCGTCCGCCAGTTCACCATATCTGAGGGTCACCTTATCATCACCCCCGAACAGCTTGAGTCGGAGTTTACAAACTGCGTAAATCTCGCTAAGAAAGTAATGACCGATATCGGTATAATCGACGACCTCACCTACCGCCTTTCCAAATGGGATCCCAACGATACCGAAAAGTACATCGGCACCCCCGAAATGTGGGACGAGGCGGAAGGCCTTATGCGCAACATCCTCAATGATATCGGTATAAATTACACTGAGGCTGTAGGCGAAGCCGCTTTTTACGGTCCCAAGCTTGACATCCAGATGAAGAATGTTTACGGTAAAGAGGATACCCTTGTCACCATTCAAATCGACCTTATGCTTGCCCGTAAGTTTGATATGACCTATATCGCGGCAGACGGAACAAAGCAGTACCCCTATATTATTCACAGAACCTCTCTGGGCTGCTATGAACGCACAATAGCTCTGCTGCTTGAAAAGTATGCAGGCGCTCTTCCCCTCTGGCTTTCACCCGAGCAGATAAGGATCATGCCCATCTCGGAAAGGCATCACGATAAAGCCTATGAGATCAAAAAGAAGTTTGTGGACGCAAATCTTCGCGTATCTGTGGACGATCGCAGCGAAAAGATCGGCTACAAGATCCGTGAAGCTCAGCTCGAAAAGATCCCCTATATGCTTCTTGTGGGCGATAAGGAGATCGAGACCGGCACCCTCTCCGTACGCAAGAGAGGCGAAGGCGATATCGGCTCAATGGGCATTGACGAGTTTATGGCTCTTGCCCTCAGCCAGGATAAGGAAAAGGTAATTTTCTGATTTAAATAACCCGGGCAATAAACCTCAGGGGCTGCGCCTGCGGCCCCTTTTGTTTTTTATTTTCGTTTTGTAACAATAAGCAAAAACAAAGCATAGCCCGAAACAGATTTTTATTGACAATTTCTAAATAATGTATTAAAATAAACAAGTACTTTGACATCAGGGTACAAAATCATTAAGGAGTTGAATTAAATGAAAAAGTTCTTGGCATTACTTCTCAGCATTTCAACTTTAGCTCTCCTTTTAGCCGGATGCGGCGCAGCCAAAGAAAAAGAGCCTGCGGAAACAGGCAAAAAATGGATCATATCCACAGACACGGCATTCAATCCCTTTGAGTACACCAACAAAGACGGCAAGTTCGTTGGTATCGACGTTGACATCCTTAAAGCAATCGCGGAAGATCAGGGCTTTGAGTACGAGCTCAAATCCCTCGGCTGGGACGCATCTATAGCGGCTTGTCAGGCAAACCAGGCAGACGGCATGATAGCCGGCGCCTCCATCACCGACAAGCGCAAGGCAGACGGTTGGATCTTCTCAGACAGCTATTACACCTGCACGCAGACAATGACAGTCGCAGAGAATTCCACCATCACCTCATTTGAAGATCTCAAAGGTCTCAAGGTTGCTGTAAAGAGAAGCACCCAGGGCGAGGAGTACGCCAACAGCCTTAAAGATCAGTACGGATTCAGCATCACCGTATATGATGACTCAGACACTATGTATCAAGCCGTTATCGGCGGTCAGGAAGTCGCCTGCTTTGAGGACACTCCTGTTATGAAGGCCTCCATAAAGACCGGCAATCTTCCCCTTAAGGTTCTCGACAACACCGCAAACGAAGGTTCAGGCTACGGTTTCGCTATATTTGACGAAGCTAATATTGAGCTTATCAACCTGTTCAATGCCGGACTTGCAAACATCAAATCCAACGGCACATATGACAAGATCCTTGCTGAATACCTCGGTTAACAGTTAAAATGAAACTTCGGTTAAGGCACCTGCGGGTGCCTTAACTTTTGGAACAACTCACTGAAAGGAATACTGATTTTTCAGTAAATTACAGAACTATGATAGAGCTGATTTCGGATTACAGTAAATTGCTGCTCACCGCAATGGGGCAGACCCTTATAATGGCGCTTTACAGCCTTATTTTCGCCAGCATAATAGGTCTCATGTTCGGTATGCTGAGCGTTTTGAACAACAAGGCCTGTAAGATCATCTCTCAGATCTTTGTTGACGTTATCCGCGGCGTGCCCATGATTGTTTTGGCGTTTTTTGTTTATTTCGGCATCCCCTACGCTTTCAAAAATATGCTGAACATCAAATTCACCTTTTCTTCATTGCAGGCCGGTATCATCTGCCTTTCTTTGAACTGCGGCGCATATATGGCGGAGATCATACGCGCAGGTATTCAGTCCGTTGACAGAGGTCAGATGGAGGCTGCAAGGAGCCTCGGTATGCCCTATTGGCGCTCAATGAAAAAGGTCGTTTTACCCCAGGCGATACGCACAATGATCCCCAGCATAATCAACCAGTTCATAATCACGCTGAAAGACACTTCCATCCTTTCGGTCATCGGGTTCCCGGAGTTGGTCAACACTGCCAAAAGCGTTATTTCGGTCACCCACGAATCATTCCAGGTCTGGATAATCGTAGGCTTTATGTATCTGGTCGTTATAACCTTGTTGTCAAGGCTGGCAAAACTTCTTGAAAGGAGGCTCAATCGCAGCAGTGGAAAGCACGACTAATGTTAAAGTTCACGTTTCACATCTTAAAAAAAATTTCGGACATCTGGAGGTCATTAAAGACATCTCCACCGACATTTATGAAGGCGAAGTTGTTGTTATTTTGGGCCCCTCCGGCAGCGGTAAGTCTACCTTTCTGAGGTGCCTTAACAGGCTTGAGGATTCAACCGGCGGCGAGATCATTATTGACGGCCACATGATAAACGACAAAAAAGCGGATATCAACAAGATCCGCGAAAACATAGGCATGGTGTTTCAGCACTTCAATCTGTTCAATAACCTGAATGTTATCGACAACCTGACCCTTGCGCCTGTACAGCTCAAGAAGTTGAACAAAGAGGACGCCAAAAAAGAGGCTCTGCTTATGCTTAAAAAGGTCGGACTTGAGGAGAAAGCCTACGCATACCCCGCGCAGCTTTCCGGCGGCCAAAAGCAGCGCGTTGCCATCGCGCGTTCCCTTTGTATGCACCCTGACGTCATGCTTTTTGACGAACCCACTTCAGCTCTTGACCCGGAAATGGTTGGCGAGGTTTTGCAGGTTATGAAAGACCTGGCGGCGGAAGGTATGACAATGATCATAGTCAGCCACGAGATCGGCTTTGCCCGTGAGGTCGCAGACCGGGTAATATTCATCGACAACGGTTACATAATCGAAGAGGGCACCCCTCAGGAGGTCATCCTCAATCCGAAGGAACCCAGAGCCATAGACTTCTTCAACAAAGTTTTATAAATTACGCACCGCCGGAGAGCTGTTCTTTCGGCGGTTTTTCTGTTTTTTGATCCATAAAAATAACTGTTATCACTTGAAATAATATAAATGGTTTTATATAATTAACTTATAATAAAAAATATTGGCGGGTGGCCGAAAATGAATATTTTATCGGCAGTAAAAAGGATAATCAAAAAATTTTTAAAATTTATAATAAAGATAACAAACCGGTTTTTGTGTTCGTTTTTCCGGCTTCTGCCTTTAAGGAACCGGGTGCTTTTTTACACGATCCGCTCTCAGGGCAAGCTCCTTGAAAACAGCAGCGTCCTTTATAATTCACTTGACGCAAAAAAAGTGATCTGCGCCTATACCCTGCCCCACTCTCTTTTTATCAAGCCTTTGATCTATTATTACCTGCTCACAAGCAAGGTGATCGTTACCGATGATTACGTCCGTTATTTCCGCGCCGTAACCCTTCGCGAGAAGCAAAAGGTAGTTCAGATATGGCACGCGGGCGGCGCCTTCAAGCATTTCGGGCTGGATGCGCCTTCTCAGCAATCAAGGGCGGACGAGCTTGCAACACACGCCCCTTACGATCTTGTCACAGTGACCTCCGAATATTGCAGGCGGTTTTATGCCGAGGCTTTCGGAATAAACATTGATAAGGTAAAAGCACTGGGTATGCCCAGAACGGATACCCTGCTGGATAAGGCCGCCGTTGAGACTCTGCGCAGAAACATCTATCAAAGACACCCTGAATTGGCAGGCAAAAAAATATACTCGTATTTCCCCACGTTCCGCGAAGAAAACGGCAAGAGATATCCCTTTGACCCAAAGCTCGATTGGGATGCGCTGAACGATCTGCTCGGGGATGACGAAGTATTTATCATCCACAAGCACCCTGTTATGGACGAGGATCTTTTGAATGGAAGAAATTTTGATAAAATACTTGACCTTAGCTCTGATCCAACTCCGGAGATACTTTCTGTTTCCGATATGTTGATAACGGATTATTCCTCCGTGATTTTTGACGCCTCACTGCTTGATATACCCACAGCTTTTTACTGCCCGGATTTTGAAGAATATGAGCGTTCATTCTATGTCAACTACCCGGAAGATCTTCCCGGCCCTGTCATTTATACACAGCCGGAGCTTTTTGAGCTGTTGAAAGCCGGGTTCGACTCAGCCTCCAAGGTAAAAGCTCTTGATTTTCGTCAAAAATTTATGGGCGCCTGCGACGGCAGCTCCGCCCAACGAATAGCAGAAGAAATAAAGAAATTACTATAAAAGAAAGGACTGTTTATTGTGAATTACCAGATCAACAGAGTAAACTACCGGAATTTTGATACTTACGAGCTTAACAAGCTCCCTCCCCGCGCCTATTTTATCCCATATACCTCAAGAGCTGTTCTTGACAAAACAGAATTGAGAGATGAGAGATATTCATCTGAGCTGGTGGATGTGCTCTCCGGAGAATGGGATTTTAAATATTTCCACGATATATCCGAACTGCCTGACAATATAGACACTGATGAGATATCTTTTGACAAAATAAAGGTACCCTCAACCTGGCAGCGGATCGGTTATGAGCATCCAGTATATTTGAATGTCCTTTATGAGTTTGAGGAAAAGGTTCCCAACCTGCCCGAAAAGCTCTCCGTGGGCGTTTACAGGAAGAGCTTTGAAGTCGATGACCTTGATAAAACCTATTATCTTGAGTTCATGGGCGTTATCCCCTGCGTGGATCTTTACGTCAACGGCAGGTTTGTGGGTTACAGCGAGGGCGCTCACAACACAGCCGGTTTTGACATCACAAGCTTTGTAAAGCCCGGCAAAAACGAGCTTGTTGCCATTGTTCACAAATGGTCTACCGGAACATATCTTGAGGCTCAGGATATGTTCAGAGAAACTGGAATATTCAGGGATGTGCTCCTGCGCAAGCTGCCCAAGACCCATATTTACGATTACTTTATCAAGCCGACAAAGAACGGCGACAAGTACGATATAGACGCCGAGATAACGGTTATTGATCCCTCCGCAGAGCACAGCATTGAGCTGTGTATCGAAAAGGACGGCAAACTTATTGCCTCCGCCGTTTGCCCCGCTGACAAAAAGTCCGAGATAAAATTCAAAGGACTTGACGTTATCGAGTGGAATGCGGAGATACCCACGGTATATCAGGCCTATATCACGTTAAAAGACAAAGAAAAAACCGTTGAAGTCATCCGCAGCATAACCGGATTTAAAACCGTCAAAATAGACGGAGATCTCTTCTATTTCAACGATAAACTCATCAAAATAAAGGGCGTCAATCATCATGACTCTAACCCCATAAAGGGCTACACAATGAGTTTTGACGACTATGTGAAAGATCTTAAGCTCATGAAGAGCTTAAACGTAAACTCCATAAGAACCTCCCACTATCCCCCCGACCCGCACCTGCTTATTCTTGCGGATATTTACGGCTTTTATGTGACAGATGAAGCCGACATAGAGACCCACGGCATCGAGGGCAGCCCCAACAACGATTTCCACCTTATCAGCCAGAACCTTGAATGGGCGCCGAGATACCTTGACCGTGTAAAGCGTATGTATTTCAGGGACAGGAACCACCCCTCAATATATATGTGGTCACTGGGCAACGAGGCCGGCGGGCACAGATGTCAGGACGTCTGCTACGAGTATCTGCACAAGACGGCTCCCGAGCTGCCGGTGCATTATGAGAGCGTTTACCACACCGAAGTCCACGCCTATGACGTTTATTCCAGAATGTACGCAAGTCAGGCTGAAATGGACGAAATAGGCAGAGGTATCGACAAAGATAACA
>CAMOTT010000090.1 GCA_946626015.1 uncultured Clostridia bacterium
GCCCTGCCTCATTATCTCAGGCTCTTCAAGACTCAGCTCCTCGATGGTGGGCATCACTATGCCGTAACCTGTGGCTTCAACCTCGTCAAGGGCGTTGCGCAGTCTGTCATAGGATCTTTTAGCCTGGGCAAGCTCGGTAAGCCGGTCAAGCAGCCCCTGTTCCCCGTCGATATCAAGCCCCGTGCGTTCAGCAAGTATTTTATAGAAAAGGCCGTTGTTTACCGTGGCCTCCACCCTTGCTCCGCCGTCTGCAAGGTTCATATCCTTTACACCGGCGCTGTCTACGTACTCGCAATCCTTGAGTTGCTGCGCAAAGCCGTACACATCCCTCACCCGGTTGAGCTTTTCCGCTGAGGAACGGACAGCGGAATAGATGGCTTTTCTCAGCCAGTGATCCCGATCAAGGGTCACTATCCAATCCGGCAGATCGACAGAAACTTCTTTTATCGGGAACTCAAACAATATCTGAGAAAGTATCAGCTTTATTTCGTCCTCGCTCAGCTCCATGCAGTTTACAGGCAGGACGGGAACACCGTACTTTTCAGAAAGCGCCCCGGCGGTTTCAACTGTTGCCTGATCTCCGGGAGAGGTGCTGTTGAGCAGGACTATAAAAGGCTTGTTGAGTTCTTTAAGCTCGGTGATGACCCTCTCCTCCGCCTCCTCGTACTCGTCTCTTGGGATCTCGCTTATTGAGCCGTCTGTGGTTATGACCAATCCTATGGTGGAGTGTTCGCTGATCACCTTTTTTGTGCCTATCTCCGCCGCCATATTGAACGGTATCTCATTTTCGTACCACGGTGTTTTTACCATTCTGGGCTGGTTGTTTTCAATGTATCCGAGCGAGCTTGGAACAATATAACCTACACAGTCTATCATCCTGACCTTGAGCCGCGCATTATCCGGCAGCAATATTTCGGCGGCGTCCTCCGGAATAAATTTCGGCTCTGTGGTCATAATTGTGCGCCCTGTGGCGGATTGTGGCAGCTCATCCGTGGCGCGTTCTCTTTTGACATCGTCATCTATATTGGGGATCACAAGGGTGTCCATAAACCGCTTTATGAAGGTGGATTTTCCGGTTCTCACCGGGCCTACCACGCCTATGTATATATCCCCCTGGGTCCTCTGTTCTATATCCTTGTAAATATTGCGTTCTTCCATAGCAGCCTCCTTATTAAACTCCGGGAATTATCAGCATACGGCTTTCAGATATATCCTCGCCGGCAAGATTGTTTTCCTGCATTATAGCCTCTGTGGTGGTGTTATATTTTCTCGCTATATCCCAAACGGTTTCTCCGCTCTCGGAAAAATATATTGTTACAGCGAACTTTTTACCGCTTTTTGAGCTTGTCATATCCGGTTCGATCCCGGTGAGTATCCTCCTGTTCGATGCAGAAAACACAGACGCGTTGATAAGCAGCTCCGCGCGGGCGTCTATACGTTTATCAGAATTTACCGAAGCAGTACAGCCGGTAACCGTTATATCCGGGCTGCATTTGACGCTGGGCGTCGGATTTGCCATTGGTCTGCGGTACTCATAATCCATTTGTTTTTGAGCAAACCCCGGCTTGTTTTCCCCGTCAACATAAAGGATGTTCATTGTCAGCGATCCTCCGACAACAAGATCTCCGCCCTTGACGTTCACCGAGGATGTTATGTCCGAGCACCAGATATCCGAAACCTCGTTCACACCGGAACCGTTCAGGTCGAAATTATCCGAAACAACGCTGCGGTCGCTTATTTTAAACTCCGGCGAAAGTATCTCCATGCGCTTATATTCCGAGCTGATCTCACAGCAGGTTGAATAAGCGTCGGTAACTACCGTTATTTCATCCGTATTGTAGGCAGTTATTCTGGCGCATATGTAAGCGGATATATCCAGCATGGTCTGCTTGCCGTCGCTGTCGGTTCTGGGTGTGATGTTGAGGGCGCTTACGTTGAGCGAGACCATATTTTCGCTCTTGTCAGTTATACCCTCAGCTTCTATTATTTGGCTGATGGGCATGGTATGCTCGATTTTTACAAGGCTGTTATCCCCGTCATCCGCGCTGTATAAGATGCTCACACCCAGCTCGCCCTTTATCAGGAGCTTGTTGCTGATTGCCTTTATATCATCCGCTACGGCAAAGCCCGTTGCCCTTATCAGGTTCATTACCGGCGGTTTATTGCCCGTTTCAATGACCTCGTTCATCGTAAAGTTTTTGGAGGAAACAGAAACAGTATCAGCGCATTGCAGCTTTTCATACTTGAGCTGTATTCCGGCTCCGTCAGCGGAATCCACTATGCTCTCGCCCTTTTTCTCGCAGGCCTTTATGAAGAAGGTTATCATTCCATGGATATCCGTCCTCCGCTGGCTCACCGCCCGGCAGTTCACATAGTCCGTTTTCGCCTTTACGCAAACGGCTGAGCTGTCTGAAATATCATCGGACTCAACGTACTTTGAAAAAGGATACTCCTGCTCATAGCAATGCACATTGTCATCGTCGCTGACGTAAATTATCCTTACCGCCGCGCTGCCCTCAAAGGTCAGCCTGCCCCCTACTATCTGCGTGCCGTTGACAGAGGGCACAATGTCGCACTTGAGTATTCTGGTCACATCGGGGCAGTAATCCGGCAAGGCTACGTCATTGTCCACAGCCTGTTCGGTTCTCCCCTCGAAAACGATCTGTTCGGTATTCAATTCACGGGTACATACATTAAATTCCATAGTCGCTCTCCCTCATATTCAATTCTTTACAGCATCTATATGCACACCATGTCCGGGATATGCAAAGAAATACCGCCTTAAGATAGACGAGCCTAAGCTCTGCCTGCCCTATGGCGGTATTTTTTATCAGGTGTCATTATGCAAGACGTGTTCCTGCAAATATTTTTCTTTTGTCGCCAGACCTCCCCTTATATGCCGCTGCGCCTTGTTTACCTCTATCACCTGACGCACGGCGGTATATAATTGGGGATTAATTTTTTTAAGGCGCTGTGAAACGTCTATATGTACGGTGGATTTCGATATACCGAATCTTTTTGCCGCGGCTCTGACCGTCGCCTTGTTCTCCGCTATATATTTCCCCAGCTCCACGGCTCTTTCTTCAACAAATCCCTTCAAATCAGACCCTCCCGGAACAGTATTATTGTTCCATAATATGCCCCGGAGGACCTCTATATTACTCAGCCGTTCACAATCTGAGCGGATGTGTTTGGCACAATACCAACTATAACTGTCTCTGCGATGCACATACTTGTGCTGACTTTTACTTCGGTCGTAAAAGATGGAAGCATCACCGAGATGTTGGCGTTTATCTTTACGACTATCCTGTGGATGGTTTGATTTATCCCGGATGACTTGAATTCGCTGGTGATATCCGTTACCACGTTACCGTAAAGGGAGATCTTTGAACTGATCTTCGGTCCCATGCCCGACCAGAGATCGCTCCCCAGCAGAACTCCCAGCGGAACATATATCTTGTGTTCCTTTATCTCGTCTATCCTGTCCTTTATTTTGTTTCCCACTTTGCTTTTGAGCAAATTCATTTTAAGGGCGTCGGTTTTTACGGAGGTCACCCTGCCGCTCCCATCTCTGTCAACTATTGCCAGCATATCGTAAGTCACACGTTCTGCAGCGATGACCTCCTCAATAGCGGTGTTTATTGACGACATTGCAAGGTTCACAGCGGAATCCTCCGCAACAGCCTTGACGTACGGCCTCAGCCTGATATCCGTTGTAACGCAGATAATAGCTGTAACAATAAGCGCCACGGCGATAAAATACATATATTTTATTTTATCGGGATAATACCTTCTGATCCTTCTTTTCAATAAAACACCGCCCCGCACAAGAGACCTACGTTACAATTATATGCGGCGTTCTGTATATATTGAATTTCAGTTCACTCAAGCAGTTTTGCGCGCAGCTTTGTGAGGATCACCTTTTCACGTCTGGACACCTGAACCTGAGTCATGCCCAGCTTTTGCGCCACCGCAGATTGCGTCTTGCAGCCGTAATACCGCAACTCTATTATCTTCCTGTCCCGCTCATCAAGCGCAGAGATGACCTCATCCAGAGCTATTTCCGTGGAAATTTTATCATCCGGGGGCGGAGTGGGTATATCTATCTGCGTGTTGCCTGTTTCATCCCCGGAGGTCAATGAGACCGTTGGCATTGCCGCTATGAGCAATTCGGCCGTTTCGGAAACATCTATATCCAGTTTTTTTGCAAGCTCTCCCACGGTGGGCTCCCGATCCAGCTCCGCGGTCAAGCGCTCCTTCGCCTGCATAACGAGCCTTGCTCTCTCCTTAAGCGCCCTGCCTATTTTTACCGAGCCTCCGTCCCTGAATATCCTTTTGATCTCTCCCAGAATAGTGGGAACGGCATATGTGGAAAACGAGAAGCCCTTGCTCTCATCAAAGCCGTCCACAGCCTTTATCAGCCCTACGCAGCCGGCCTGAAACAGGTCGTCGTACTCCACGCCCCTGCCCCTGAACTTATTGGCGCAGGAATGTACAAGGCCAAGATTGCTCTCCACCATATCGTTTCGTTTATTCGTATCCTTTGTCATCTTGGCGCTATGATTTTCGTCATGGTAACACTGGTGCCCTTGTTCACCGTGGAGCTGACTTTGACCTTGTCCATAAAGCTCTCCATTACAGCAAAGCCAAGCCCGGAGCGCTCACCCCCAAGGGTAGTGAAAAGCGGTTCCATGGCCTGCTTGACGTCAACTATCCCGCAGCCCTTATCCCTGACTTTAATTTTTACCGTGCCGTTTTCGGTGAGTTCCCCCGTTATGTAAATAATCCCCACGGTCGATGGGTAGGCGTGGACGATGCAGTTGGTCACCGCCTCGCTCACCGCCGTTTTGATATCAGCCAGCTCCTCCACGGTGGGGTCAAGCTGGGCGGCAAACGCCGCCACCGCCACCCTTGCAAAGCCTTCATTGACCGAGCGGCTTTCTATAACAAGCCTCATTTTATTTTTTGATCTCATTTTTTGACTGCCTCCTTTATGGATATTTTTGCCAGACGTTCAATGCCCGACAATTTCATAACTCTGTAATATTGCATCGACAAATTGGCAACCTCCACCTTGCCGCCGTAGTTTTGAGCGGTTCTGTATCTGCCCATGACCAGCCCCACACCGGAGCTGTCCATAAACGTGACCTCTCCAAAGTCCATAACAAGCATTTCAGGCTGCTGCTTGCGCAGCGCCTGATCTATGATCTCCCTTATGACCGCGGAATTGTGATGGTCTATCTCCCCTGTCAGCACCGCGGTAACTTTCTTTGGGGTGGATATTATTCTTACCGGCATTTTGCTCCCTCCTTATTTTTGGACATAAAAAAATCCTCTACCATATGGTAAAGGATTGAGTATAAAAAATTTGTCAAATCAGGTAATGGTTCTTAATTTTTCTATTATGTATTCCCTCACGTCACCGGCGAGGTAGAACGAACCGCAGATAACCAGAAGATCATAGCCACCAATAATTTCAAGGGCTGTATCAACAGCCCGCCGGGGATCATCCACAGCCGCGCAATCGCGGCAATAGCGGAGGGCAGTTTCCTTGAGCGTCTCCGCCCGCTCCGACCGGGGATTTTTCGGACAGGTTGTGATTATCCTGCTGAACAAGGGCGCTGTCTTCGCAAGGTATTTGTCTGTGTCTTTATCCCTCATCATACCGATAACGGCAAGTATCTTTTTGCCCTTATAGAATTTTTGCAGCGTATCTTTCAAAGCTTCGGCGCAGCCCTCATTGTGACCGCCGTCCATAATAACCGCCGGGGTTTCATTGAGCAGTTCCATCCTTGCCGGCATAACGGCTCCGGCAATACCTGCGGCAACAAAACCGCTGTCTATTCCCAAACCGAGAGCCGTTTCGATAACGGTCAGGGCATTCATCACCATATGCTCGCCGGTAAAAGGCACCGTAAGGCGCAGATCCTTATATTTTATATCAGTGCCTTTGATCCCCTCGGAGATTATCTCAAGCCTGTCAAGCTCCGGCACAATAAGCTTTTTGCCGTGATCTTCGGCTGTTTTTTCGATGACCTTAAGAGCGCTTTCCGGTTGTTTCGGATATGAAACGGTCAACCCGGTATCCTTTATTATACCGCATTTTTCAAAGGCTATTTTTTCAACAGTATCTCCCAGAATATCAGTGTGGTCAAGGGAAATAGAGGTTATAACACAGGCAAGGGGATCTTTAATTATATTGGTCGCATCAAACCTGCCGCCAAGACCCACTTCAAGCACCACACGGTCACAGCCGCTGCGTTCAAAATACAGGAAGGCTGCCGCGGTAATTACCTCAAATTCCGTGGGTATTACACCCTGACTGTTAAGCTCCTCTACCGCCGGCTTTACCTCTGAGATAATATCAGCCAGATCGGACTCGCTTATCATTTCCCCGTTTACCTGAATACGTTCACGGAAATCTATGACATAGGGCGAAGTATACAGCCCGGTTTTGTACCCGGCGGCGGTAAATATCCCGGCAAGCATAGCGCTTGTTGAGCCTTTGCCGTTAGTGCCAGCGACGTGCACAAATTTAAGTTTATCCTGAGGATCGCCCAGCATACGGCAAAGCCGTTCAATACGTTCAAGCCCGGGATTTATGCCGAAAACCTGCAGAGAATGTATATACTCCACAGCCTGATTGCAATTCATAATTATCTCTCCACTCCGAAACAAATCAAAGGGCTGTACAAACCGCAAGCAGCCTATACAGCCCTTTTATTTTACTTCAGCTTTGACAAGCTCTCGTTGAGCATGGCTATTTTATCTTTGAGCTTGGCGGCAGTTTCCTTCTGCGCATTCACGACCGCCTCGGGAGCCTTGGCAAGAAAGCCCTCGTTGCTCAGCTTGGCGTTGACCTGAGCTAACTGCTTTTCAACGTTTTCAAGCTCTTTGTTCAGCCTCTTACGCTCCGCCTCAAAATCCACAAGCTCGCCCATGGGGATGAATATCTTTGCATCGCTTGTGACTATTGATACCGCTCCGTCAATATGGAAGCTGTCGCCCACCTCAACTTCGGAGGCGCTTGCAAGCTTCTGCATAATAACAGCGGAAGCCTCAAAGGTATCCTTATACTGGGTCTCAATGTAAAGCTTTGCCTTCTTTGAAGGGGGAACGTTCATCTCCGCGCGGCGGTTGCGCACCGCTTTGACAGCAGACATAATACGCTCCATCTCCGCTTCCTCTGCCACGAAGTTGAGCTTTTCGTCATATTTGCACCACTCGGAAGTCATTATGGTCTCTCCGCTGTGGGGCAGGGTCTGCCAGATCTCCTCGGTAATGAAAGGCATAAAGGGATGCAGGAGCTTGAGGGTATTGGACATAACGTAAATGAGCACTGCCTTGGCCTGATCGCGAGCCGCTCCGCCCTGCTGCAAACGGATCTTTGCAAGCTCTATATACCAATCGCAGAAAACATCCCAGATAAAATCATAGAGTTTCTGAACAGCTATGCCCAGCTCAAATTTTTCGAGGTTTTCGGTTATATCCACAGTCAGGCGGTTAAACAGGCTGAGGATCCATTTATCCTCAAGGGAAAGCTCCTCAGGGAGCTTAGGCTCTGTCTCGGTACCGTCCGTGTTCATAAGAATAAATCTTGCTGCGTTCCAAAGTTTATTTGCAAAGTTGCGGCTCGCCTCCACCTTTTCGTTCATGAAGCGCATATCGTTTCCGGGGCTGTTGCCTGTGGCGAGGGTGAACCTCAAAGCGTCCGCGCCGTATTTGTCGATGACCTCAAGAGGATCTATGCCGTTGCCCAGGGACTTGGACATTTTTCTGCCCTGGGAATCCCTGACAATACCGTGAATAAAAACGGTGTCAAAGGGCTGTTTACCGGTATGTTCGCAGGCCGAGAAGATCATACGGGCAACCCAGAAGAAAATAATATCGTAGCCGGTGACCAGTGTGCTCGTGGGGTAAAAATGCTCAAGCTCCGGCGTTTTTTCCGGCCATCCCAGGGTT
>CAMOTT010000091.1 GCA_946626015.1 uncultured Clostridia bacterium
AAGCCCTTTGATATTATATCTTCGATATTCACGCTTGATTTTCACTCCAAGGTCAAAATATTAGTATTTTCATCCCGATAATTATAAGAATAACTCCGCCGAAGATCTCCGCTTTGCCGCCCAAAAGTCTGCCGAACTTTTTGCCGGCAAAGGAACCGGCCATGCATATAATAAAAGTCTCAATGCCGATCAGTGCGGTGTAAATGAGCAGGGTGGAGATTTTGTTCACGCCGGAACATGAGAAGGTCACGCCTACGGCCAGGGCGTCAATGCTGGTGGAAATGGCAAGTAGAATCAAATATTTCAGCCTGATATCCGATCCTTTGCGGCTGAGATTTTCGTCATCTTTTTTGAAAACAGCCTCATAGATCATCTTGCCGCCGATAAGGGCAAGCAGCCCGAAAGCAACGTATTTACCGGCGGACGCTATTCTGGAACTAAAGGATATCCCTACAAAATATCCTATAATCGGCATTAAAGCCTGAAAAAAGCCGAATAAACCTGATTGTTTTAAGGAAAAAGACAGATGATTCTTTTTTGCGGACAAAGAATTTGTGACCGATACCGCGAAGGCGTCCATGGCAAGGCTGACGCCTATGAGCAAAACCTCATATATTTTCAATAAAAAGACTCCAGTCAAATAGTTTCCAGTATTTTTTGAAGATTGGCAAGGCCTTTTTTAAGCGCGGGTATATTATCCTCGTCACCCTCGAACTCGATGCTGACATATCCGCTGTATCCGCTGTTTTTCAAAATGGACAGGCATTTTTTTACGGGAACTATACCTTCGCCCAAAACGGCGCCCTTAAGGAAATGACCGCCGTAGGTCTTGAAACAGCCGTCCGAAGACTCACCGGGGGCAAGGGTTTCTTTAAAGTGGAAATCTTTAACGTGGACATACTTGGCAAAGGGAGCCACGTTGGCAACTGCGGTTTCCGGGGCCTCATCAACGCACAAAAAGTTGCCGATATCCGTTAGTGTGCCAAAGTTGTCATCTGCAACAGCCTTGATGAGTTTTAATACCCTTTCGCTGCTTTGGCAAAAGATCCCGTGATTTTCAGTCATTGTAAAAATACCCTTGCTTTTGCCGTATTCCGTGACGGCTTTACAGCCTTTTACAAGCGTGGGCAAGGCTTCATCAAATCCTACAAACTTGTCATTTCTATCTTTAAATCCGTATGAAACGTCGTGTCTCATCAGCTTTGTTCCTAAAATCTGCGCAATATCGATGTGTTCGCAAAGCTCCTGTATCTGTTGTTCAATATCCTTGCAATTAAGAAAATCTGCGCTTACAGCGTAGTTGAGGATCGGCATATCCAGCCTTTCGGCCTCTTCACGCAGCCGCATAGCGTAGGTTTCCTTTTTTTCATTATTATGCGGGAAAAGCTCCGCAAATTCAATACCTGCAAAACCAAGCTCCTTTGCAAGCTTGATTAGCTGGATCTGATTATATTCTTTGCTGTTTATCAAACGCTGGAAGCTGTAAGAGCTAACTCCTGGCATAATCATAAAATCACCGTAAAAAATAGATATTTATAGTAAAAAATATGGCATTATTGTCAATTTATACGAGCCTTCAAGAAGTCGACTGCCTTGCGGATATCTGCCTCCGGGTCATCTCCTACCTCGCGTTCTATCGTAAGAAAGCCTGTATAGCCTATCTCTCTAAGGGCGCTGAGATATTCCTCCCAGTTTACCTGACCCTCGCCCAGGGGCACCTCCTCAAAGGAGGGGGAGGTAACTATCTCGCTCTTGACCATGCCGTAAATTATATCGGGATCTTTGAAATAAAGCTGTTTGCCATCCTTCGCGTGGGTGTGTACGATGTAGTCCTTAAGGTTGCGCACAGCCTTTGCGGGATCGTCTCCAGTTACCATGACAAGGTTGGCGGGGTCAAGGTTAACGGCAACTCCCCTTGAATTAAGGCTGTCCAAAAATCCCTTGAGGGTAGCAGAGGTTTCCGGGCCTGTTTCGATGGCAAAATGGGCGTCAATGCTGTCGGCATATTCGGCAAGCTGACCGCAGGCCTCCTGAAGTATTTTGTATCTGTCGCGCCGGCTGTCCTCGGGAATAACACCCACGTGAGTGGTAACAACGTCCGTTTCCAGATCCTTTGCAAGCTCAAGTATCCTTTTTGAACGTTCGATTTTATTCGGGTTTTGATCGGGCAGGGTAAAGCCGCCGGAGCCCAGGTCGCCGCAAAGCGCGGAGATCACAAGACCGTTGTCTTTGACCAATTTCAAAAAGTCCTTGCGTTTTTGCCCCACAAGCACCTCCGGAGCCATATCGCCGGAGGTGGAATAAACCTGAATGCCCTGCACTCCGATCTCAGCCGCCTTTTTAACGGCGGTTCTTATATCTGTGCGAAAGCTGTCGATGATAACGCCTATTGAAAAATCTGACATATGTGTCTCTCCTTCAGCCTTATAATTTAAGTTTTAAATAATGTTATCATAAAAAGAGAACAAAATCAACAGTAGAATACTGCGGAAAAGGATATAAAAATACCCGTATTCAACAAACGGAAATACGGGCGTTTGGTTATTCAGTTCAGTTTATAAAGCTCATCGGTCAACAGCTGATCCCAGTAGGTCTGGTATTTTGTGGAACGGTTGTAGTAACAGCCTGTGCCGATATACTTGTAAACCGGGTTCAGGATATTTACTCTGTGTTCCTCGCAGTTGATCCAGGCTGTGAAAACCTCTTTTGCCGTATCCTGACCGGCGGCAAGGTTTTCGGCTCTGTTGGGGCTGCGGTAGCCTTGCTCCGTGATGGTTGAATAAAAGCTCTTGCCGGTCAAGGGTCTTGTGTGGGCGAATACAACAGAGAGCTCCTTTGCCCTTATTTGAGCCGCTTTTGCCACAACTCTGCTGGCCTTGACGGGTTTCAGACCGTGTTTTTTACGCTCGGCGTTTACCAGCTTTATTATCTCGGCGTCGCAGTTTTCGAGGGAGGCGCGGTAGGCGTTTTCGTCTCTGGTGGTTTTCTGCCTGGTAGTTCTCTCCGCTGTGGTTCTTTCGGTTGTCGTTTTGTATTTGTTTCTATCCCAGGTAGTTCTCTCTCTGGTGGTCAGCTGAGTGGTCATTATCTTGTAGGTAGTTATCTCCGTTTCTCCCTTGGTAAGGGGCGGCACAGTGGTCTCCGTTACCGTTTCAAAAAGCGTTTCCGAGATGGTTTCAAAGGTGGGTTCCTCGCTTGTTTCGGGGATCTGAGCGGTGTCTGAGGTCTGACCGACGGTGAGGGTGGTCTCGCCGGGAGAGACGCTGTTTTGATGCTTGAGCACCAAAGCAAGAACAACAAGCTCAATAACAATAACAACAGCTGAGATTATTATGATCCTGGTCTTTTTGCTTTTCAAAATCCATTGCACCTCCGGGCTCAAATGTCATTCCTGACGATATCCTCATAGGTCTCGCCCTTGACCGCAAGACGGGCTTTGCCGTTTTGCACCATGACTATGGGGGGACGGGGGATGCGGTTGTAGTTTGAGGCCATAGAGTAATTATAAGCTCCGGTACTGAGCACTGCGAGTATATCGCAGGGCTGCACCCTCTGGATCTTTGTGTTCTCCTGTATAAGGTCTCCGCTTTCGCAGCATTTTCCGGCCACGGTGGCAACAAAGTCACGTTCCCTGTTTGCTTTATTGGCGCAGACGATCTCGTAATCAGCCTGATAAAGGATGTATCTGGGGTTATCGCCCATTCCGCCGTCAATGGAAACGTAGGTGCGCACGTTGGGGATCGTCTTGACTGCTCCCACGGTATAAAGGGTAATACCGGCTGCGCCGACAATGGAACGACCCGGTTCGATATAGATAAAGGGCACTTTAAGCCCCAACTCCCCGGCATAGGCTTTGACAACCTTGGAGACACGCTCCATGTACTCGGTAAAGGGACGGGGAGAGTCGCTTGAAAGATATTTGATGCCAAATCCGCCGCCCAAATTGAGCTCGGACAATTCCGCGCCGGTCTTGTTTTTGACAAGGAGCATGAAATCCAGCATTACCTTTGCGGCAAGCTCAAAGGGGTCAAGCTCAAAAATCTGGGAGCCGATATGGCAATGCAGACCGGAAAGATCAATATTGGAGGACGCAAGGGCAAGCCTGACAGCCTCAATGGCCTCGCCTGTCTCAATGGCAAAACCGAACTTTGAGTCGATCTGTCCGGTTTTGATAAAATCGTGGGTGTGGGCGTCGATGCCGGGCTTGATGCGCAGCAGTATCCTGACCTTTTTATTCTTTTCCGCAGCTATTTTGTTCAGGGTCTCAAGCTCTGTGATGTTGTCAACTATCACCCTGCCCACGCCTGAATCAACGGCGTAAACCAGCTCGGAATAGGTCTTATTGTTGCCGTGGAAGCAAATCTTTTCAGCAGGGAAGTCCACGGAAAGGGCTGTAAAAAGCTCACCGCCTGAAACAACGTCCAGACCCATGCCCTCATCCTTTACTATTCTGCACATCTCTTTGCAGCAGAGCGCCTTACTGGCATAGAGCGCAAGGCCATTGCCGTTATAGTTATCGTCGATGGACTTTACAAAGGCACGGCAGTTTTTGCGGATCTCGTCTTCGTCCAGAACATAGGCGGGGGTGCCGAATTTTTCCGCAAGCTCAACAGTATCTGCTCCGCCTATGGTCAGGTGCCCTTTGGCGTTGATATCAATACAATCGGAAACATACATAACTCACACATCCTATACTTAATTGTTTGCGCTTTGTTCAATTATTTTTCTTATCTCATCCGTTCCCTCGCCGTTAAGGGCGGAGAAAGGTATCAGTTTTATATCGCCCAGGTATTCAAACTCCCGGCTGAGAGCCTCAAGCTGAGCCTTATATTTGCCCTTGTTGAGCTTGTCGCTTTTAGTCATGGCTATTATAAAAGGACAGCCGGTCTCAACAAGGAAGTTTATCATAGTAAGGTCGTCCTTTGTAGGCTTGTGGCGCATATCCACAAGCTGGACAACGAGCCTTATGTTGCGTTGGGATTTGAAATACCCCTCCATCAGCTCCGCCCAGCGATCCTTCTCGGAGCGTGAGACCTTGGCGTAACCGTAACCGGGCAGGTCAACCAGCCTTATGCCGTCACCCTTGAAAAAATTTATAGTTACGGTTTTGCCCGGCACAGAGCTTACACGGGCAAGGCTTTTCCTGTTTAACACTTTGTTCAAAAGCGAGGATTTGCCCACGTTGGAGCGCCCTGCAAAGGCTATTTCCGGCAGGTCTGATGCCGGGAGCTGGGCGGACGTTCCGTAGGATGCCTCAAAATCAAAACTGTTAAAATTCATAGTAATTTTCCTTTACCTGATCATGTGCGGCGGTGTTTATTGCACAAGGGCGGATTTGAAAACCCCCTCAACGCTGGACACAGGAATGAATTTGACGGCGGATTTTACAACATCGTCAATATTGTCAAGATCCCCGGTATTTTCCTCAGGAATTATAACTGTGTCGATGCCTGCCAGGTAGGCCGCCATTGCCTTTTCACGCAGGCCGCCGATGGGCAGCACACGGCCACGCAAGGTGATCTCGCCGGTCATAGCCACATTGTGCCTGACAGGTGTGCCGGAAAGAGCCGATACCAGCGCGGTGGCTATGGTCACTCCGGCGGAAGGGCCGTCCTTTGGAACTGCGCCCTCCGGAACGTGGATATGGATATCCTTTTTGCTGTAAAAGTCGGGATTTATCTTGAGAGCTGCGGCGTTTGAACGTATGTAGCTTATGGCCGCGTGGGCGGATTCCTTCATTACGTCGCCCAACGAGCCGGTGAGCTCCAGCTTGCTGCTGCCGTCCATAACAGCGGCCTCGACCTTGAGCATTTCGCCGCCGACGGCCGTCCATGCAAGGCCGTTCACGACCCCGGTGGCGTTATCCTGAGCCGGAGCCTCCCGGTGGTACTTAGGGGAACCCAGATAATCGGTAAGATTTTTCTCGGTAACGCTTATCTTTTCCTTGCCTTCGGCTACCTCTGCGGCGGTTTTTCTGCATATCTTAGCTATGTTCTGTTCCAGCTTGCGAACGCCGGCTTCACGGGTGTATGCTTCGATTATCTTTTTCAGCGCGCCGTCCGAGATCCTGAGATTATTTGCGGTGAGTCCGCTGCGCTTTAGCTGCTTTTTAACCAGATGCTTTTTGGCAATGTTGAATTTTTCCTCCTGG
The DNA here is from genome assembly GCA_946626015.1 of uncultured Clostridia bacterium. Taxonomy (GTDB): domain Bacteria; phylum Bacillota; class Clostridia; order Oscillospirales; family Acutalibacteraceae; genus JAAZFZ01. The sequence continues at coordinate 6,152 of CAMOTT010000091.1, forward strand.
GTGTAGCTGCCCAGCTCAATGACCTCCATACGGTCAAGCAACGCCGGGTGGATGGTGGAGGTGTCGTTGGCTGTGGTGACGAACATGACCTTGCTCAGGTCAAAGGGTATCTCAATATAGTGATCCCGGAAGGAGAAATTCTGCTCCCCGTCCATCACCTCAAGCAGGGCGGAGGAGGGGTCGCCCCTGTAATCATTGCCCAGCTTGTCTATTTCGTCCAGCAAAATAAGGGGATTTGAACTGCCTGCCTGCTGAATGGCGGTGATGATCCTGCCGGGCATGGAGCCGATATATGTCCTTCTGTGGCCACGGATTTCAGCCTCGTCATGTATTCCGCCAAGTGAGATCCTGACGTATTTTCTGCCCATTGCCCGGGCTATGGAACGGGCGACGGAGGTTTTGCCCACGCCGGGAGGCCCCACAAGGCAGAGCAACTGCCCGGATATATTGCCCGAAAGCTTGTAGACCGCAAGAGCCTCGATTATCCTGTCCTTGACTTTTTCAAGACCGTAGTGGTCGTTGTCAAGGATCTTGCGGGCTGCGGCAAGGTTTATCTTGTCCTTCGTATATTTCTGCCAGGGCAGGTCAAGGACGGTTTCAATGTAAGTCCTTGCCACGGTGCCTTCGGGGGATTGGGGAGACATACGCTCCAGCCTGTCACATTCCCGCAAAAGCTTTTCCTCTATATCCTGGGGGAAGTGAAGTTTGTATATCTTATATCTGAATTCGTCGATCTCCTCCTCCGGGGATATGCCCCCGTTGAGCTCGGAGGAAATGACCTTGAGCTGCTCTCTCAAATAGTAGTCGCGCTGACCTTCGTCTATCTGCTCCTGCACCTTTACGGAAATATCGTTTTCAAGCCTGAGCAGTTCTATCTCCCTGACAAGTATGGCGCAGAGCTTTTCCAGCCTTGAGGTGGGTACGAGATCGTCGAGTATGGTCTGCTTGTCCTTGTAGTCCAGCATGATGTTGCCTGCGATGTAGTCCGCCAGCCTGCCGGGGTCATCCTCAGCCATAACGGTGAGCACCATATCTCCGGGGAGCTGTGGAGCCGCGTCCATGTATTCCTCGAAAAGCTCCTTGGTCTTGCGGATATATGCAAGCACTCTGTTGCCGCCCTCGGGTCTTTCAACGCAGTGGATGACGGAGGCCTTAAAGAACGGTTTTACCTGGGTATAGCTTATCAGATCCGCCCTTTCAAGCCCCTCAACGTAAACCCGGAGGTTGTTGCTGTTGGGCAGACGCAGAACCTGATTGACGTTGGCTATGACGCCTGTTTCGTAAAGCTGATCTATTGCAGGGTCGTCCACGGTTATATCCCGCTGCGCCACAAGGAAGATCTTTCTGTTTGAACTCATTGCCTCTTTGACCGCCGCCACAGATTTCTCCCTGACCACGTCAAAGTGGAGATGCGCTCCGGGGAAAACCAAAATCCCCTTAAGAGCCAAAAGAGGCAGCTCTGTTATTCCGTTGTTAAAAATATCCATTTATTTATCCCTTCAAAATATATCAATATGCTTCAAAAGCGGATATTGTCGCAAAAACGCGCGTATCCTCTATAACCAGCTTGAACCGCTGGATCCTTGTTTCGGTGAACCGGCAAATGCACTTGCTGCCTATGACCGTGCCGCTGTGGAGCTTTTTCCACCTGCCCTTGATTTCGGCATAGAGTGTAAAAGCTTCGATTTGCTGGCCTGTTTTGATGTGTTCTTTAAGGACTATCT
>CAMOTT010000092.1 GCA_946626015.1 uncultured Clostridia bacterium
CTACGCGGTAAAGGTGAACCTTGCCCTTGCCGCATTCAATCTGCTGCCGGTGGAATCCCTTGACGGAGGCCGCGCCCTGACAAGCCTTTTGAGCTGCCGCCTTGAACCGGAAATGGTGCGTAAAATAACCGCCGTCATATCCTGCGCCGTGCTCTTTGCACTGGGGCTGACGGGCTTTCTGGTGCTGATACGCAGCGGCTATAATTTTACTATGCTCCTCACGGCTGTTTATCTCACCGCACTGCTCATCGTGTCATAATCTGCTGATTATATCCTCGGCTATCTTCGCGGAAAGCTCCCCTAATTTGTCAAAGTTCATCGCGGTGACGTAGTATTTTTCCAGCTTGTCGTGGAGCCTTTTTGCCTCCGCCAAAGCCTCGCAGGCGGCGTCGGTCATTTCGCTCATTGTCTTTTTGCTGAAGGACAGCCTGTGCTTTGACTCCCGGAGCGCGCCCATATCCATAAAACGTGAGGCGTGTATCTGTTTTGCTCCCGCAAAGCAGTTTTTGTGGTACTCGTTTGCTGTGAACACACCCAGCCTGAGCCCGGGTATGATTATATGCTCCGGCCCTCCGGCAGGCATCAGGGGGCAAAGGCAGCTTATAACGTCCAGCCCGTTGCCCAGGGCGTAGCCCCTCAGCCGGTCGATAAGTATGCCGGAGGCGGCATAATGGCTGTCGTCAATGACGACTATTTTGTCGCACAGTTCCCTCACGGTGTCGTACTTTGTGGTCACGCCCTCCGGGGAAACAACGCTCAGGAACCTGCGTTTTTCCATGCCTATCCTGCCCCTTGGGGCGCCGAATTCCCGGGAGGAAAATCTTGTGGCGAACCGCTCCGTTTTCATCTCGTCCGTGTGAGCTGCGGCTACACGCATGATCTCGTTCCTTATTGAACCGGCCACACCAAGGAAACGCATACAGCGCCTGTGTCCGGCGGAGCATTTTTTTGTAAGGTCGATTATCTCCGCCCGGTTGTTCCTCAAAAAAGCCTGATCCCAGTAATCTCCAAGGTGTATTATCTGCTCCACCGCTCCGGGAAACTTCGGCTCGATCACATGGGGCGAAGTTCCGTCCGCAATACAGGCCTTTGCCCGGGGGAAGATCACCGCGTCAAGGGATTGGGGATCGGCGGAACAGGAGATCCACTCCGTTTCCACACCCCTGCCCTCAAGGTTTTCCCCGATACGGCGCATCAGCCCGGACTTACCCGTCCCGGGGCCGCCTTTGATAACGTAGGCTATCCAGCCCTCGTCAGCACTGTAAAGTTCATCAAACAGGGAGTAAAAGCCCTGGGGCGTGTTGGCACCCATATAAAAACTGCTTCTTCCCGGCATAGTATCAACCCTTTCACCGCAATGTATTGGTAACCTGACAATACTAATAATATTCGCCGGGGGCCTGTTATGTTCCGTCAGAAACAAAAAACGGCGGGAGCGCGCCCTGTTTTATTGCAAATTGACAATATAATCTTCCTGCTATATAATAAAACTGTACTGTTATCAGCGGGAGGTTAAAAATGAGAACAAAGGAGAAATCAGCCAAAAAGAACAAGGCTCCTCTGGGACTTAAAGAGGGCGCCGGGTATATGATGGGCGATGCCGGCAACCTTTTTGTGCTCACGTATATTTCATTTTTCCTTAAAGTTTTTTACACCGACATATTGAAGATCTCCCCTAAAAAGACAGCTAACCTTTTCCTTTTTACCCGGCTGTGGGACGTTGTAAACGACCCCCTGTGGGGCAACATCGTTTCAAAGAGGAAACCCACCGCCAACGGCAAATACAGACCCTACATCAAAAACCTGGCCATTCCTCTGGCGCTGAGCGAGCTTATCTGCTTTTTTAACCTCAGCAGGTTCACAAGCAGCCCCGTCCTGCTTCTGGTTTTCGCCTATGTGACTTATATATCCTTTGGTATGCTCTATACCGGGGTGAACGTGCCCTACGGCTCTCTCGCCTCGGTGATAACGGACGACCCGGAGGGGCGCACCCTGCTTTCCACTGCCCGTTCCATCGGTTCCGGCGTGGGGGGAGCCGCTCCACTGCTCATAGCGCCCATGATAATCTACAACAAGGTGTCGGACGGAGCCTCCGGCACATACAACGTGGCAAACAGCAGGGGTATGTTCACCTTTGCGGTGATAATGGCGGCCTGCTCGGTGCTGGCCTATTTCTTCTGCTACTCCGCCACCATCGAAAGGGTACCCTCCGCCGCGGAGCCCCAGTTCAATATGAAGAAAACCTATTCCGCCCTTTTCAGGAGCAGACCCTTTGTCACCCTTGCCCTTTCCGGCATACTAATAAGCGGTCAGCTCCAGTTCGGCTCCCTGAACCAGTATTTGTACAAAAATTATTTCTGCAACACAAACCTTTCCATCTTCGGCACCATCGCCCAGTACCTGCCCATGGCAGTGATGATCCCCTTTGTGCCAAAGCTCGTCAAGCGTTACGGCAAAAAAGAGATAATCACCGTGGGCACATTTTTCTCCGCCCTTGCCTCAATAATTACCTATATCGCAAAGCCCGGCAGGGATCAGCCCATGTTTTTTATCGTTATGCTTTTGTTGACCGGCTTCGGCTACTCCTTTGTCTCGATCACCAACTGGGCTGTGGTTACGGACGTGATTGATTACCAAGAGTATAAAACCGGCATCAAATGCGAGAGTTCAATATACGCTGTGTACACTTTTTGCCGCAAGCTGGGTCAGACCGCAGCGGATTACGGCGGATTGATGCTCCTGTCAAAGGTGGGATACGACGCCTCCGTCATGTCCAACGCAGGCTACGTCAGCGGAGTGAGCGAGGGCATACTCACCGTATGCACCATAATCCCGGCAATAGCCTACACGCTGATATTCATTATCTTCAAATTCGGCTATCCCCTGACAAAGAAAAATCTCGTCCCGGTTTATGAATACATAAAAAACCGGAACGAAACGAAGTGAATATAACCAAAACGCTGCTGCAACTGACGTTTGTCTTTTGCAGCAGCGCTTGTTTTGTTTTTGCAATTATTACAGCTTGACTTTTATCGTCTTTATCTCGAAGGGCTTGAAGGTCAGCTCAAGGCTGCTGCCCTCAAAGGCAAGGTCTTTGTCGTCCTCCTCAATGAGGTTACACTCCTTGGCCGATTTTATAGGCAGAGCAAAGGTGAGCTTTGTGGGGGTGGTCTTGTTCCAGGTCTCGTACATCCTGACAACCATCTCGTCGCTGTCCTCCGCTTTTTTGATCGTCTCGATTATAACGTTGGACTGATCGCCGCTGACCAGCGAATACTCGCCGGGGAGCTTGCCTGCGTGAGGCTCCGACACTGTGCAGTAGAGGGGATAGTTCAGGGAGTAGCCCTCGTTCACAACGTCGGAGGTATCAACGCTGCCCGCGTGGGGATAGATGGAATAGGTGAAGTAGTGCACCTCTCTGTCCTGTATTGTGTTGGGGTTAGTGGCGCAGCGCAGGAGCGTGGGCCTGATGTGCCCGTTGCGGACAGCCCAGCCGTACTTGCAGTCGTTGAGGATGGAAAGGCCGAAGCTGTTGTCGCTCAGATCCGCCCACTTGTGACCCGCCACCTCGAACTTGGCGTGATCCCAGGAGGTGTTTGCGTGGGTGGGGCGCTCATAGTTACCGAACTGGATATCGTAGGTGGCCTTTGTGGTGTTCACGTCCACAGGGTAGTCGGTCTTGAGGATGATGTGCTTTTCTTTCCAATCCACAACGTATTCAACGTCGATCCTGGGAATATCGTTATAGAAGATGAAATCCTGCTGAATGGTGGAGGCAAGATATTTCCTGACCACCCTGACCACCGTGCGTACCGCTCCCGTTTCGATGACCTCAACGCTCTCCACGTTGTCGATGCTCTCGAATTTTTCGTCATAGTAGACCTTGATATCCCACGCCTCGTGGTTGAATGGTCTGTCCTCATAGGCAAAGAGCCTGTTGAGCACCTCACCCTCCGGGGCAACCGCTCTGCCCGTCTGCTTATGCACAAGGCGGACGATGTTCATATTCTCATCGAATTCAAGGTCAAAGAACCTGTTCTCGATCTTTTTGCCGTCCACTTTGACGCCGTTGGCGCACTCCGCGCCCTCTGTCGAGATCTCGTAGGTCTTGAAGCCCTTTGCAGGGATGTCCTTTGCGAAGAATATCAGCTTGCCGTCATGGGTAAGCTGAGAGGGAAGCGCTGCGCCGTCGCTGTCCTTGACGGAGAAGCTGCCCTCCACGGGTACGTCCGTTATGACAACATCGTCACGAGCCATACCAAGGGTATTGAATACAACAAAGGACTTTTTGTCAACGGAAATATCCGAAACCAGCGCCGCCATAGCTTTGCCTGCAAGCTCTCTGCCCTTTGCGCCGATCTCTTCATACTGGATCCTTGAATCCTCATAGACCTCTTTTATTGAAGAACCGGGGATGATATCGTGGAACTGGTTGAGCAGGATTATCTTCCATGCGTCAAGTATCTCCTCCGCAGGGTATTTCCTGCCGCTTGCAACAGCCGCAAGCTCGTTGAGGGTCTCAACGTCGTGATAGAGCACCTCGCTCTTGCGGTTATACCTCTTGTTGCGTCCCTGAGAAGTGAGGGTGCCCCTGTGGAATTCAAGGTACAGCTCCCCTGCCCATCTGGGAAGGTGCCTGTTGTCCTTAACGTCTTTTTCAAGATCCCGGAAGAAATCACCGGCAAATTCCTGCTTGACAACGGGACAGCCTTCAATGCCCCTTGCCATTCTTCTGCCCTCTTCCAGCATCTCAACCGTGGGACCGCCGCCGCCGTCTCCCCAGCCGAAGGAGATAAGGTACTCCTTGTTGATATCCTTCTGCGCGTATCTCATCCAGCCGCCCACAACGTGGGAGGGGGTAAGGTTTGCGTTGTATGTGCTGGCGTTATCCTTGCGCTGGAAATATTCGTAAGCCATTGTAGGCGAGAAGTGTGAGAGCACCTCCGTGCCGTCGATACCCTTCCACATAAAGGTGTCAAAGGGCATGGCGTTGAACTCGCTCCATGAGATTTTGGTGGTCATAAAGTAATCCAGACCGGATTTTTTGATTATCTGGGGAAGAGCCGCAGAATAGCCGAAAACGTCCGGCAGCCACATTATTTTATTGTCCACGCCGAACTCCTGCTTAAAGAACCGCTTGCCCACAAGGAACTGGCGCACAAGGGATTCGCCGGAGGTTATGTTGGTGTCTGATTCCACCCACATACTGCCCTCCACCTCCCAGCGGCCCTCGCGGACGCGCTGTTTGATGCCCTCGTAGACCTCGGGGTAATCCTGCTTTACAAAGTCGTAAAGCTGCGCCTGGGGGGACATGAATTTGTATTCCGGGTATTCCTCCATCAGCTTGAGCACTGTGGCGAAGGAACGGCCGGCCTTGTCCCTTGTCTGGCGCAGTCTCCAGAGCCATGCCACGTCGATATGGGTGTGGCCGATACAGCAGGCCGTCATCTCGCTGTTGGGCTTTGAGTACAGCTCTTTGTCAAGGTATTCGATAGCCTTAAGGGCGGAGGCGTTGAAGCGCTCCACGTCGTCCTCGTCCGACATATCAAGGAGATTGACCGCCTCGTCCAGAACATTGAGGACGTTTATTCTTGCAATATTTTCAACGTTAAGGATGTTTGCCACCTTAAGCGGAGTTGACAGATCATACATGATCCTCCGGGCTATGTCGTTGACCGTCTTGATGCAGGCGGTCATACGCATCTGACCCCTCCACTCAAAAGCGTCGGCATAGGCGTTGATGTTGATGTTGAATTTTTCGCCGCCCTTGGCGCAGTCAAGGAGCCTGAGGCTGTGGTGGAAGCAGTCTATGCCCTGCAGGATCTTATCGTCCGAGTAGACTATAAAGCCTGAGTTGCGCTCCTCCCATTTTCTGTCAAAGGGGGTTATCTCGTAGGCAACGGGCTTGCCCGCAAAGCTTTCCGGGATGGTAAAGCTGTGCTTGAACCAGCAGTAACATTCGCGGTAGCCCCAGTAGTCCTTATCCGTGTCGAAATCCACCCACTCGCCCTCATCGATCTGATGGATGGTGTACTGGCCGTCACGGAGCTTGAAGCCGCCCAGCTTGACGCTCTCGCCGTAAAGGTAATTTTCCTCGATAAAGGCAACGATCTGCCTTATCCGACCCACTACCATGCGCCGCTCTAAATTTCTGTCCTTAAAGGAATGGTCTAAAAACGCCATTGCATTATCTCCTTACAACAAATAGTTATCGCAATTCGTGTTTATATTCCGTCGCAGCCGTAAACGAACAACGGCAGCGGGAACCAACTGTTGGGAGCGCTCTTGCCTTTTGTCCGGCGCAGGGAAAGGAAGCTGAAGAAGTAGCGCACGGCCTCAAGGTGTTCAAGCTCAAGCTCCGCCTCGTCCTCCGTCTTTTCCACCGTCACCTTGCCGCCTTTAACGCGGATAAGGAGCTTTTCATCCCCGTTTTCCCCGTGTATCAGGCAGCGCAATTCCCCGTCCTCAAGCTCGCAATACTGAGCCTTGAGGTTGAGGAAGGCTCTTATGGTTTTTTCATAATTGAGTACAGTCAGGCGATCCGTATCACACAGCTCCACGTGCTCGCACACGCTTTCCAGCGCGTTCCGGATGACCAGATCGTACTCCGGCACGGAGATGCCTGTATGAGGCCTTTCCGGTACGATGGTCTCAAACACAGCCAGCAGAACGTCCTTGAAACATTCCTCGTTTTTCACCATAAAGGTGGAAACGTTCTCCTTGTCCGAGTCAAGGTTAAAGAAGCCCACGACCTCGTTTCCATCCAGCACCGCGTAGGGCAGGCAGTTCCATGAGCGGAACAGGTCAACAAGGTATTCAGGCTCACAGTCCCTGACAATGTACGCGGGCAGACGGTTAAAAAGCTCGTTTGCCGCAAGGGCAAGCTCCGGGGTGTTTTCGTCTATGGGTACGCAGCGCAGGCTGCTCTTTGCATCCTTGCCGTAGCAGTGCTCCAGGTTGCGGCGTTTAATAAAGAACTTGTAGTTTATGCCGCCGTTGTCAAAGGAAAAATACTGGTACCTCTGGCGCTGTCCGCCAAGTATGCCGAAATCCGCGCCCATGTTCTTCATTGCGTCAAGGGCAAGCTTCATGGTTTCTTTCATATAACCCTTGGAGCGTGAATCGCGGCTGACGCCCACGTTGCCTATTCCGCCGCACAAAAGCTCCTCTCCGCAGACAGAGAACCTGAGCGGGAAAAGACCCACCGAAGCTTTGATCCTGCCCTCGTCAATGATGGCATAGTTGTGACCCGTTGGGTCATACTTTTCTTTGTAAAGCTTTGGCAGGAGCGTAACGAAATCACGGCAGGGTTCGTCGTCGTCGGCAAAAAATATGTCGTTGAGCTCGTCGATGAGCCGGGAATATTCCTCCGCCGGTACAGGGCCTTTATACATAAATTTCCTCCGTTCTTAAAAAGCAATTATAATAACTTTATATTAAGCAAATGGAAAAGCTTTGTCAATGCCTTTGAGGGAAAAACTTACTGAATTTTACACACAGGTTGAATTTTGCACACAGTGTGATATAATATCAAAAGCGAAAGGCGGTGAGGGTGTTTTGGAAAAAGTATATGACGTTATAATAATTGGCTGCGGCGTTGCCGGTATGTATGCCGCTTTGCAGTTCGATGAGGACACCCGTGTGCTCCTTATCTCCAAGATGGAGGATACCGTTTCCGGCAGCTCTCTTGCTCAGGGCGGCGTGGCGGCGGTGCTGGAGCACGAAAACGACAGCTTTGATCTGCACATCAAGGACACCCTCATAGCCGGGGGTTACAAAAACGATATCCGCGC
>CAMOTT010000093.1 GCA_946626015.1 uncultured Clostridia bacterium
TGCCTGCCTATGTCGGGATTGAGAGCCTTAAGATCAGAGAGAAGTATATCGTTTTTGCTGGCTATTTTCCTGAGAGTATCGTCCTCCTCGGCAACGTAATATTTTGCCTCGGCCTTTGTTCCCGAAAGTTTTTTTGCCAGTTTGTTGGCGTCCCACATTATTTCTCCGCCTGTGTCGGTATCATCCTTGTAAAGACCCTGTATATATTCTATATCTTCAACAAAACCTATCATAGAGTTGGAATACTCCTCCTGCATGGCATAGGTCGCAAGCAGGCTGTTGAAAACGCTGATGGCGTCGGTCTCGTTTTTAATGGCGCAGATAAACTCGCCGTCAATGTAAATGCCGCAGGCATTGGTATAGTTTCCCTCGGTGTTGTCAATTATCCTGTCGCACACCGCGGCGGAATCCGAAAGCTGATTTGGGTTCACCTTGACCAGCTCATATTTCGGGGTGGAGAATTCCGGAGCGGAGGAATCCAGGGCGTCTATATGCAGCCTGTCCTTGGCAAGGCTCAGTGCGTTGAGATACACAGATTCGTCCGCCACATAGCCCAGATCGTTATCGTTGTAGGTTATTTGTATTGCCATGGTCGTGTTCGCCCAATGCTCCACCGTTGCCGCAAACACAAATATCATTATCACCGGCAAAAGCACGTTGCTGATGATCCTGAACATCTGCCCGTGGACGGAAAAGGCGTTCCTTACATAATGGGCAAAGATCTTAGCCAGCGCCGCAGGGCTTTTTTTGACGTTGTTTCTGATATGTTCGTTTGCTGACTTGATCTCGCCCTTGAGGCGTGACAGCTCGAAGATTATTACATGAAGGGATTTAAGGTACAGCCTGTCGATGGCCAGCCAGACCGTACGGAGCACAACGCCGGCAACTCTGACAGGATAACGCAGTTTTCTGCCCAGCATCCGAACAAAGTGCCGGGTATAGCGCATACTCTGCAAACCCAGAGCGTATATAAAAATATAGAGCATGCCAAAGATGGAGCTCGTGTTCACGGGCTTTATTGTGATCGCATCGCCCCGGCTCCCCGCCTTGCTCTGCAAAGTGCTTTCATATATCTGTTTGACGTCAAAATCGTCGTTTTCATCCTCAGGGGAAATATCAAAAACCTCGTCGAACATCCCGCCGAAGGAAAACACGTCCTCCCCATCGTCTATCAGCACACGCTTCTTGACCGACGGGGTGACTCTGTTGGCGTTAATATTACCGGCAACAGTTTTTCTGCCGGAGTTTTTCTTTCTGTTCTCTGATTTAGACATAGGATACCCTTTCGCTGATAAAAAACATCCGAGTGTATTATACAGTAAAATCGCCGCTGTTACAATAGTAAAATATATTTTATTTAAATCTTTTACTTATAAAGTTGACGGTTTGCCCTTCATATGATATTATATTATAATAATAAGCGCGCATAAAGCTGCGCTTTTTCAGCTATCAAAAAGGCGGATTGATGAAAGGATTTTGAAAGTAATGGAGAACATAGCTCTGTATCTGCACAGCGGCAGTCTGAACCACGGTTGCGAGGCCATTGTACGCTCCACCGCCGGAATTCTCCGCGACGTGATGCCTCAAATCAAAATAAATCTTTACAGCACTGACCCGCTTTCGGATAATATTTTTCTCAGCGACGTTGTAGACAGCATCCACAATCAGAACACCCCCCGTCCCAACTGCACCGAGCTCAAATCCTTTAAAAGGCTCAAGGCCAGGTTTTTTTCTGTTTTTGCCTCAGAAAAAGCGGATGAGATGTATTTCTACAATGTTTACAGAGACGCCCCTATTCTTGATAACGATATTTTCATTTCGGTGGGAGGTGACGTTTACTGCTACGGCAAGAACACCAGCTATTCCATCCTCAACAGCTGCATACGGGAAAGGGACAAGCTGAACGTTCTGTGGGGCTGCTCCGTCGGTGAAAGGGATCTTATCCCCGGCAATGTAAAAGACATAAAGGGTTATGATCTTGTGATCCCAAGGGAGAGCATCACGTTTGAAAACCTCTCAAAAGTGGTGGACAAAAATAAACTTCGCCTTCACCGCGATCCGGCGTTTTCGCTGAACACCCAGTTCCTGCCTTTGCCCGAAGGATTTGTCGAGGGCAACACCGTGGGCATCAACATAAGTCCCCTTATTTCAAAATACGAGACCCGGGAGACAGCGGGAATGGGCGTTGACTCCGTCTGCGATCTTATCGAATATATCCTTGAGCATACAAGCAGCGCCGTGGCTCTCATTCCCCACGTTATGCAGCCGGGCAACAACGACTATGAGTTCATGGAAAAGATCTGCGAAAAATATTCCCACACCGGCAGGGTGCTCATCATCGACGCCCGGAGCATGAACGCGGAACAGCTCAAGGGCTACATCGCCAGGTGCAGATTTTTTGTTGGTGCGCGCACCCACGCCACAATAGCAGCCTATTCCTCCCTTGTGCCCACCCTTGTAATAGGGTACAGTGTCAAATCCGAGGGCATCGCCCGGGATCTTTTCGGCACTGAGAAGGGGCTTGTTGTTCCGATACAAAATATGACAGATAAATCTGAGCTTACCCTTGCCTTCAAGGATCTTATGAAAAACGAGGAAAAATACCGCCGCAGACTTTGCGATGTCATACCCTCGTTTATAGGTTCGGCAAAATCCGCAGGGAAAGAATTGCTCTCACTTGTCTGATGACCTTCAGAGGAATTAAGATGGATCTTATCAAAAAGCTTTTTAAAAAGTATGAGGAAATAATCCGCTACGTCATTGTCGGCGTAGCTACCACCGCGGTGGATTGGGTGACATACAGCGTGCTGGTAAAGTTCCTGCACGTCAACATAAATGTTGCAAACGCTGTCGGCTGGATCGCCGCAGTCACCTTTGCCTACGTTACAAACAAGCTCTTTGTTTTCAGGGATCACAGCCAAACCACCCGTGAAGAGCTCAAAAAAATTGTTTTGTTCGTAGGTTCCCGGGCGCTCACCGGAGTGCTGCAGATGGTCGGCCTGCCACTGCTGATGCGCGCCGGCCTCGACCAATCATTTTTCGGGGTGGACGGTCTGCCGGCCAAGATCTTAAGCAGCATAATAGTGATGATCCTCAACTACATTTTCGGCAAAATTTTGGTTTTCAAAAAGAGAAAGCAATAACAGTAAATAAAATCATTGAAAGGTGTGCTTGAACATGAAGATCTTTGAATTTTTCCGTTCCCTCTGGGGCAATCCGTTCTTTTACTGGACGGCAGTCTCCCTGCTCCGTCTCTTTATAGCGGCTATTTTAGGCGGCATAATCGGATTTGAGCGCGAGCATTCACACCGCCCCGCAGGTTTCAGGACCCACATACTTGTTGCCGTAGGCTCCGCGCTGGTAATGTTTACCTCAGTGTTCATGTTTGAAAGATATCAGGGGCTTACCAATCTCGACCCTGCCCGTTTGGGAGCCCAGGTAATCAGCGGCATAGGCTTCCTCGGCGCCGGCACCATCCTGCGCGAAGGGTTCAGCGTCAAGGGCCTGACCACAGCCGCCAGCCTTTGGGCAACGAGCTGTATCGGCCTTGCTGTGGGTCTTGGCTTTTATGCGGGCGCCTTTGTTGCAACCATTGTCATCTACATAACTCTCAACGCTCTCAAGCGTATAATAAAGGTGGGCAACGCTGCGAAAGCCATTTATATTGAGGTGGAGGACGCCAACAAGGTCTCAGCGAGCCTGAGCGATATCATCCGCAAGTGCGGCGGCTCCCTTGCCTCCCTTGAGCTGCTCTATTCGGACAACACCGTCACCAAGTTCAAGAACAAAAGCCGCCTTATTCTCAAAGCCACCGTATATTCCACCACAGACGGCACCATGGATCTTATCCGCGACACCGTGCTTGCCGTTGACGGTGTGACAGACTTATATATCGACTGAGGTAAGGACTGAAATGAACGGATTTTTTGCAATGCTGTCCCGCATGAAATATATCAACCGCTGGGCTCTTATGCGCAACGCCCACAATGAAAACCTTTGTGAGCACAGCTTTGAGGTCAGCGTAATAGCCCATGCCCTTGTCACCCTGCACAACACTAAATTCGGCGGCAGCCTCGACCCGGAGCGCGCCGCGGTGCTGGGGCTTTTCCACGACGCTCCCGAAAGCCTTACCGGGGATCTGCCCACGCCTGTGAAGTACGACAACGAGGAGCTCCGCCGGGCCTACAAGGCGGTGGAGGAAAACGCCTGCAGCGCGTTGCTTTCAATGCTCCCCCGGGAGCTTCGCGGCAGCTATGAGCCTCTTTTTATCCCGGCGGAAGATGATCGTCCGCTCTGGCGGTTCGTAAAGGCGGCGGACAAAATAAGCGCCCTTATAAAATGTATTGACGAGGGCAAATCCGGCAACACTGAATTCAGCGCAGCCGAAAGCTCAACCCTTGAATATATCAAAAAAATGGATATGCCTGAGGCTGATTATTTTCTTGAAACCTTCATCCCCTCCTACGGTATGACCCTTGACGAATTAAAAAAATAATTTTGCTAACCGCAATACGGGAGTGATCTTATGACCTACATTATATCCTGTCTCTACGGCCAGTACGAGGCCTTTATCAAACTGATGGATAAAATCAACCTTAAAGGAACGGACAACCTGTATCTTTTGGGTGACGTGGCGGATGTTGGTCCGGAGCCTGTAAAACTCCTCAAGGATCTTGCCTGCAGGTCTAATATCTATCCCATACTGGGCAACCACGATTATTATGCCTACAAAATGCTTTCAAAGCTCATTGATATGTCCGCCGACGGCGACATTATGAAATACCTCAGCCCCTCCGAGGAGGAAATGTTCGACAAGTGGATGTGTATGGGCGGCAACGTCACCCTTAAGCAATTCCTTGAGCTGGACGAGTTTGACAGGGAGGATATAATAGACTACCTCTCCGATTTTTCTATCTATGAGGAGGTAACCGTAGACGGAGTGGACTACGTTATGACCCACGCCGGTATTGACGATTTTTCTCCCGAAAAGGATATGGACGAGTATTCCTTTGACCAGCTTATATTCAATCCCCCCGACTATTCCCGGGTCTATTTCCCGGACAGTATCCTCGTCACCTCCCACACCCCTGTCTCACAACTGGGGCACAGTGAAAACAGCTTCTTTTACAAGGAAAACAACCACATCTGCATAAACCTGATACCCGAAAATAAAATTGCCGCCATTCGGCTGAATGACGGCAAGGAATATACAATAAATATATAAGCCTTATTCGTTTTTGCTCCCGGCTATATAGATAAGCTTTTCGTCAATAAGATTTTCGGCGTGCTGTATTACGGTTTCAACACAGCCCGGCGCGTTCTCCTCGGTTTCGTCAACGGTCACTTTTTCCTCATTGAAAAGCTCCCTGAGCAAGCCGCTGGCGAATTTGAGGTAACCGTTGTTCATGTATTTTTGTGAACCTCCCAGCCACGAGGCCGGGATCTTGCCGGAGCGCACACAGACATTGATACCAAGGTAGATGCCCAGCTCGTGGATCAGAACCAGACGCCTGCAAAATTCATCGTTTTCGGAGTCTATCCTCGCCCTCATGGCGGCAGTGGCGCGGTAGCAGTTCATAAGGGACGCCATGGTGTCGTCCGGCTGAGGCGCCTCAAGGTTCATAAGGTCAGTATAGCCGTGCCTGCTCGAAGTTCTGCCCAACAGGTAGTCGCAGGTCACCCCATAAAACTCCGAGGCCTTTATTACAAAGCCAAGGCCGCATTCCCTTATACCCTTTTCGTAATGGGAAAGCAGAGCCTGAGATACACCTAAAGCGGCAGCGGTTTCTTTTTGGCTCATTTTTCGTTCTTTTCTCAGGGAAGATAATCTTTCCGGGAAGGAACTGTCCATTTAAACTTCCTCTTTTCTGTTACACCTGTCGCGTAAAAAATTCGGCAATCACAACATAATGTGTTCTCTCTTATGTGCCCCCACAAAACCTTGATTTTTCAAGGTTTTCAAGCACATTTATACTGCACGTTATTCATTATAATGTGAATAATACGCTTTGTATATTGATTATTTAACCAATTTTCATCACGCTTTTTTGTCATATTTTACAAATCAAACACAGAGGTGCAGACATTTGAAATCATACTACATACATCTCATACGCAATGGGCTTACCTCGGAAAACGTGCAGGGCAAATACATCGGCCACATGGACGTGGAACTGAGCGAAGATGGTTTTAAGCAACTGGAGGAGCTTGCAAGAGAGTATAAATACCCCCAGACCTCCACGGTGTTTTCCAGCCCCTTAAAGCGTTGCGTAAAAACCGCCGAGAAGCTTTACCCCGACGTCAAGCCGATAATAATAAACGACCTTATCGAGTGCAACTTCGGGGAATTTGAGGGTCTCAGCGCGCAGGAGCTTGAAAAGCACCCGGTGTTCCCCTCATGGCTTGCGGGCGAAAAGGGCGTGGAACCGCCTTTCGGGGAGAGCAATCAGGCCTTTGCCCTGAGGATCTGCTCCTGCTTTGAAAAGATCGTTGAGGGTCTTATGAAAACCGGCACCACAAACGCCGCCATTATCACCCACGGGGGTGTGATAATGATGATACTTTCAGCCTACGGCTTGCCGGAGCTGCCCATGAGCGAGTGGCTCACCCCCAACGGCTGCGGATATACCGTCAGGATAACCCCCACCATCTGGATGCGGGGGCAAAAATTTGAGGTCATCAGCGAAATTCCGGAATAATGGTTCAATACTGTATAAAACCCCCGACTTCTGTTCAACTATTTTTTTGGAAAATTCACATTGATTTTTAATGCGGACAAGAATATAATAGCCTTAAGAATATACGATGTTTACGTATATTTAAGCGATTTTATACTCTGTATATACAATACTCAAGAAAGGGTTGATAATAATGGAAATCAAAATCGAAAGAACCACCACACCCAAGCAGAAACCGGCTGACCAGAGCAAACTGGGATTCGGCAACTACTACACGGACCATATGTTCCTTATGAACTATGACGAGGGTCAGGGCTGGCATGATCCCAGGATAGTACCTTATGCGCCCATCCCCCTTGATCCCGCCTCAATGTGCCTGCATTACGCGCAGGAGGTTTTTGAGGGTCTTAAAGCTTACCGCACAAAAGAGGGCGGAATACTCATGTTCCGTCCGGATCAGAATATGGCAAGGCTCAACCGCTCCAACGAGCGTCTCTGCATTCCTCTGATCGATGAGAAATTCGCTGTTGAGGCTATGAAGCAGCTTGTACTTGTTGACGAGGATTGGATCCCCACAGCCGAGGGCACTTCCCTTTACATACGCCCCTTCATCTTTGCTGTGGATCCCCACGTTGGCGTGCATCCCGCAAAGCACCTCATTTTCTGTATCATCCTCTCCCCCGTGGGCGCCTATTATCCCGAGGGACTTAACCCTGTTAAGATTTACGTTGAGCAGAAGTACGTCCGCGCAGTCAGAGGCGGCATGGGCTTCACCAAGACCGGCGGCAACTACGCGGCTTCCCTCAAGGCTCAGGCGGACGCTGAGAAAGAGGGCTACGCGCAGGTTCTTTGGCTGGACGGCGTTGAGCGCAAGTATGTTGAAGAAGTCGGCGCTATGAACATCTTCTTTATCCTTGACGGCGAGGTCGTCACCCCCTCGCTTGAGGGCAGCATCCTGGGCGGTATAACAAGAATGTCCTGCATCGAAATTCTTCGTTCCTGGGGTCTTAAGGTCAGCGAGAGAAAACTCGCGGTGGACGAGCTTATCGCGGCGTCAGACGCAGGCAAGCTGGACGAGGCCTTCGGCAGCGGCAC
>CAMOTT010000094.1 GCA_946626015.1 uncultured Clostridia bacterium
CGTTGACACCCGTGACGATGACTACACCTGGTCACAGCCCTACATGAAAAACAGGCAGGTCGTTGTTACCCTCACAGCTTCCGGATATGACGGAACAGCGGATCTCGCAGGCAAGAAGATCGGTTTGCAGGCAGGTTCAACAGCTGAATCAGCCGTAAAGTCAAAGGAAGCGTTTTATAACACAGTTAAGGATTCAATAGTCCTTATCGAGAACAACATCATGGCTTTGCAGGAGCTTGAGGCAGGCAAGGTTGACGCAGTTGTAATGGACAGCATCGTTGCCGATTATTATGCGACCCAGAAGCCCGGCCTTTACAAGGTGCTTTCGGAGACTCTCGCTGAGGAAGAATACGGAGTAGGTTTCCTTAAGGGCAACACGGAGCTCCGCGACCTTGTACAGGGTGCTCTCGAAAGGCTTGCAAAGGACGGTACGCTGGCTGATATCTCCAACCAGTGGTTCGGCTCAGATGTTACGCTCATAGGCAAATAATATTAAAAGCAGGGCAAAAAATCATCTCTGCAATATCCGTTGACCCGGGTATTGCAGAGTTCTATTCTTTATTAAAAGGTGTGGTTGTTTTTATGTTACCGATGCCGATAATTGCCGCAATATCCCCAAAGGTGGTTTTTACACAGCTGCTGGGCGGGTTTGAACTCACCATCCGGCTGTTTTTTTTGACGCTTCTTTTTGCCTTGCCTTTGGGTATGCTTGTTGCCTTTTGCCGTATGTCAAAGTTTACTCCGTTAAGGTGGATCACAAAGCTTTACATATCCATCATGAGAGGCACACCCCTGATGCTGCAGCTGATGGTGGTGTTTTACGGACCTTCATACCTTTTTAAAGGCGCGGATATAGAGCGGTTCCCGGCTGCGGTCATTGCGTTCTCAATAAATTATGCGGCATATTTTGCCGAGATCTACCGCGGCGGCATCGAATCCATACCAAAGGGGCAGTATGAGGCCGCAAAGGTGCTGGGTTACAACAAAATACAGACGTTTATGCGGATAATTCTGCCGCAGGTTTTGCGCAATGTTCTGCCCGCGATCACAAACGAGGTCATAACCCTTGTTAAGGATACTTCCCTTGCTTCGGTCATCGCCTATACAGAAATGTTCAGTGTGGCAAAAAGATTGTCGGCAAAGTATCTCTCACTGCTGCCGTATGCAGGCTCGGGTCTTTTCTACTATGTTGCGAATTACATCGTGTCTATTGTTATGGAATTCTTTGAGAAGAAACTCAATTATTACGAGAAATGATCGGAGGGTGCTGTTTTGTCGTTACTTGAAATCAAAAATCTAAAAAAAAGCTTCGGCGATAATAATGTTCTCCGGGATATTTCCCTGAACGTTGACGAGGGTCAGGTGGTTGCCGTAATAGGCCCTTCCGGCTCCGGCAAATCCACTTTGCTGCGGTGCGCCACCACGCTGGAAATTCCGGACAGCGGAGATATAAAATATATCGATGAATATCTTTGCAGGACAGTTGACGGCGTGATGCAGTACGCAAAAAAAGATAAGCTTAAAAAGATCTGTTCCTACTTTGGTCTGGTTTTTCAGAACTTTAACCTTTTCCCCCATTACACGGTTATGAAGAACATAATAGATGCGCCGGTAAAGGTGATGAAGCAGGACAAAAAACAGGCGGAAAAAACCGCCATGGATCTGCTGACTAAAATGGGAATAGCGGACAAGGCGGACGCCTATCCCTGCAATCTTTCCGGCGGCCAGCAGCAGAGAGTCTCCATCGCCAGGGCGCTGGCTCTCAACCCCAGGATACTGTTCTTTGATGAACCTACCTCCGCCCTTGACCCGGAGCTCACCGGCGAGATACTCAAGGTCATACGTCAGCTGGCGGCGGAAAATATGACCATGGTTATCGTCACCCACGAGATGACCTTCGCCCGGGATGTGGCGGATCATATCATATTTATGGACGGCGGCGTCATCGTTGAGGAGGGCAGCCCGGAGGAGGTTATCGGTAACCCGAAATCAGAGCGCACAAAGGCTTTCCTCTCAAGATTTGAAGGTTAAAACAAGATAAACAAAAGCGGAACGCATCAAAGGGCCGAGCCTGACGATGCGTTCCGTTTTTTATGTAGTTATTCAGTTTATGATGTCGAAATATTCATCCGGAGCGTCTATTATAAAATCGGCTCCGGCAGCTTTGAGCTCTTCGCGGCTCCTGAATCCCCATGTAACGCCGATACAGGGGAGACAGGCGTTTTTCGCCGTCTGAACATCTACTTGAGAATCCCCGGTGAAAATGGCGTTTTCTTTTGGAATTTCAAGCTCTTTCAAAGCAAAAACAATGCCGTCCGGGGCAGGCTTTACAGGCCTGCCGTCCACCGCGCCTACAACAACGTCAAACAGCCCGTTGAACATATTATCGCAGAGCTCTATCACTGCAGGCTCGATCTTGTTTGAGACAACGGCGGTCTTGAAGCCCTCCGCCTTCATCCTTGTTATGGCGGAGACAATGCCGTCATAAGGTCTTGTTTTGTTCATCATATTCTTTTTATAGTGAGCGAGGAAAACGCCGAGGACGCGCTCAAATTCAGCCTCGCCGGTGCCCGGAGGCAGGGCGCGCCTTATGAGCATATTTATACCGTTGCCCACAAACCTGCGAACTTCATCAAGGCTGCGGACGGTGTAACCGAAGCTTTGCAGAGCAAAGTTCGTGCTGTCACGCAGATCCTCAAGGGTATTGAGAACGGTGCCGTCCATATCAAAAATTATTGCCGAATATCTCATAACCGATTATTTTTTCTTTCTGAAAAATCCCTTTCTGTCATCCTCGTCGTCGTTGCCGAAGGTGGTCTTTGTGCCGAATTCGTTCTGGAATTCCTTGAGCAGCTCCTTCTGCTTTTGGTTAAGGTTCTTTGGAACCTCTACGATGATGCGGATCATCTGATCGCCCTTGCCCCTGCCGTTGAGGGCTTGTATGCCTCTGCCCCGCATTACAAATACGGATCCGGGCTGTGTGCCTGCCGGAAGTTCGTACTTGACCTTGCCGTCAAGGGTGGGAACAAAGAGGGAGTCACCCAAAGCTGCCTGGGCAAAGCTGACCTTTACGTCACACCAGACGTTGTATCCGTCGCGCTCAAAGAATGGGTGGGGACGAACCATGACGATCACCAGCAGATCCCCCGCCGGGCCGCCGTTGAGCCCCTTGTTGCCTTCACCGCGAACCTTGAAAACCTGACCGTCGTCAATGCCGGCAGGTATGGAAACATCCATCTGTACCTTTTTTGAAACTATACCGCCGCCCCGGCATTTTGAGCAGGGGTGATCCACTACGCGGCCTTTGCCGTTACATTTTGAACAGGTTCTTGAGGTGGAGATAACGCCGAAGGGAGTCCTCTGCTGAACGTTTACGTGGCCGGAACCTTTACAGTCCGGGCAGGTCTTGGGCGAGGAACCCTTTGCCGCGCCTGTGCCGCCGCATTCCGGGCAAAGCTCGATACGGCTGATGTTCACGGTGCGTTTGCAGCCCTTTGCCGCCTCCTCAAAGGATATGGTGACCCTTGTCTGAACGTCATCGCCACGTCTTGGAGCGTTGGGGTTGGCCTGTCTGCCTCCGCCAAATCCGCCGAAAATGCCGCCGAACAGATCGCCCAGGTCGCCGAAATCAAAACCTCCGAAGCCCCCGGCTCCTCCGGCGCCGCCCGCGCCGTAGTTGGGGTCAACACCGGCGTGGCCGAACTGGTCGTAGCGCGCCTTTTTGGTGGCGTCAGACAGCACCTCGTAGGCCTCGTTGGCCTCCTTGAATTTGGCCTCGGCTTCTTTGTCTCCGGGGTTCAGGTCGGGATGGTACTGCTTGGCCTTTTTCCTGTATGCTTTTTTGATCTCATCCTCGCTGGCGTTTTTGTCAACGCCCAGGACTTCGTAGTAATCTCTTTTGTCCGCCATATCACGGGCTCCTTTTTATCAGCAAATAAACCTTCGCAATGCCCGGAGCGCAGACTCCGGACATTGCAGAAAAGCTGTTTTGATTAAATTATGCTTCCGGGGGAACGTCCTCGTAGGTAGCCTCGGTGTAGCCGTCGCCGTTGGGAGCTGCGCCCTGAGCGTCCGCGCCTGCCGCGGCAGCGGCGTCCTTGTAAAGCTTTTCGGAGATCTCATAGAACTTCGCTGTGAGCTCCTCCTGACGGGTCTTGATAAGCTCGATATCCTCGCCCTTGAGAGCCTCTTTGAGGGCGTCGATCTTTTCGTTGATGCCGGTCTTTTCGTCCTCGGCTATTTTGTCGCCGTTTTCTTTGAGGAGCTTTTCGTACTGGAAGATCATCTGATCGGCGCTGTTGCGGATATCAACTTCCTCACGCTTTTTCTTATCCTCCTGTGCAAACTGTTCGGCTTCCTTGACAGCCTTGTCGATATCCTCCTTGGACATATTGGTGGAGGAGGTTATGGAGATGGACTGCTCCTTGTTTGTACCCAGATCCTTTGCGGAGACGTGAACGATGCCGTTTGCGTCTATATCGAAGGTGACTTCGATCTGGGGAACGCCTCTGGGAGCGGGCATGATGCCGTCCAGATGGAATACGCCCAGGGTCTTGTTATCCTTGGCAAACTCACGCTCGCCCTGAAGCACGTGAACCTCAACTGAGGGCTGATTGTCAGCGGCTGTTGAGAAGATCTGGCTCTTCTTTACGGGGATAGTGGTGTTTCTGTCGATGATCTTTGTGTTGATGCCGCCCATTGTCTCAATGCCCAGTGAAAGGGGAGTGACGTCAAGGAGAAGAAGACCCTTGACCTCGCCGCCGAGAACGCCTGCCTGAAGAGCCGCGCCGATGGCAACGCACTCATCGGGGTTGATACCCTTGAAGGGCTCAATGCCGGTAAATTTCTTTATAGCCTCCTGAACTGCGGGGATACGGCTGGAGCCGCCCACAAGGAGAACCTTGTTGATCTCGGAGGTGTTGAGCTTGCTGTCCTTGATAGCCTGACGGACGGGACCCATGGTAGCCTCCACAAGATCCGCCGTCATCTCGTTGAACCTTGCCCTTGTAAGGGTGGTCTCAAGGTGCTTGGGGCCTGTGGCGTCAGCTGTGATGAAGGGCAGGCTTATCTGGGAAGTGGTCACGCCGGAAAGCTCGATCTTTGCCTTTTCAGCGGCCTCTTTAAGCCTCTGCATTGCCATTTTGTCGCTTCTGAGGTCGATGCCGTTTTCCTTTTTGAACTCGTCCGCGAGCCAGTCGATTATTCTCTGGTCAAAGTCGTCGCCGCCCAGCTTGTTGTTGCCGGCTGTGGCAAGAACCTCCTGAACGCCGTCGCCCATCTCGATGATGGATACATCGAAGGTGCCGCCGCCAAGGTCGTAGACCATGACCTTTTGATCGTTTTCTTTGTCTATGCCGTATGCGAGAGCTGCGGCAGTGGGCTCGTTGATGATCCTCTTTACCTCAAGGCCTGCGATCTTGCCCGCGTCCTTTGTTGCCTGACGCTGTGAGTCCGTGAAGTATGCGGGGACGGTGATAACAGCCTCTGTTACCTTGTCGCCCAAATAGCTTTCAGCGTCCGCCTTGAGCTTTTGCAGGATCATTGCGGAGATCTCCTGAGGAGTGTAGTCCTTATTGTCGATGCTTACGTGATAATTGCTGCCCATCTGACGTTTGATGGAAGAGACCGTGCGGTCGGGGTTTGTAATAGCCTGACGCTTTGCAACCTGACCCACCATGCGCTCGCCGGTCTTGCCGAAAGCCACAACAGAGGGAGTGGTTCTTGCGCCCTCAGCGTTTGCGATAACAACAGGCTCGCCGCCCTCGATCACCGCTACACATGAATTTGTTGTACCTAAGTCGATACCGATTACCTTTGACATAATATATTCCTCCTGATGAATTATTTATTACTTAATTTGCAACCTGTACGGTCGCGCATCTTATAACCTTGTCGCCTAATTTGTAGCCCTTTTGGAACACGGCCGAGACCACGTCCTCGCCCAGTGAATCGTCCTCAATGTGCATCACCGCCGCGTAGGAATTCGGCTCAAATTTGTCGCCCACCTCGCCAAAGGGCTCGGCGCCTAATTTGGCAATGGCATCGTTGAGCTGTTTGAATATCATCTCGATGCCTTTTCTGTAATCCTCAAGGCTTACGTCCTTGTTCTGCTCAGCCCGTTCAAAATTATCTATCACCGGCAGAAGCTCGCCGATAACCGTGACCTTGGACATCTGATACAGATCCTCTTTTTCTTTCTGGGTACGTTTTCTGAAATTGTCATACTCTGCGGCAAGCCTTAAAAACTGGTCTTCTTTTTCGGCCAGCTGCTGCTTGAGCTGTTCCTTTTCGTTGGGCTTCTTGGGAGCTTTTTCTTTTTTTGCTTTGGAGTCGTTTACCTCTTCCGCCGTCTGAACCTCCTGCTCCTGTACGGCCTCGTTTTTGATATCTTCTTTTGCCACGTCTGATCCTCCCTTTATTCTTCCAATGCCTGCGTGAGCAGCTTGCCCACAAGCTCTGTGAGATATTTTACGCTGGGTATGAGTTTCGCATAGTCGATCCTTGTGGGACCCACAACGCCGATTATGCCGCCGTCGTTTCCGTTTATATTGTATTTTGATAAAATCAAGCTGGATTTTTCAAGCTGTTTGTACTGGGCCTCTTTGCCGATGAGCACGTTGAGATCCTTGCCGTCTGCCGCCTTTACAAGGGACTTTATAGCGTCCCCCTTGCGAAGGAACTCCATAAGCTCGTAGGTGTTGCTCTCAAGCTCCCTGTGATTTAAGAGGTTTGACTGCCCCTCAAGTATGACGTCTGATCTTGAAGCGTCATGGGCAAGCTCGGAAACCGCCGCAAGCAGAGAGAACATTGTGAATATCTCCTCCGAAACAGACGCCGCAAGGGTCTGCATCGTGGCAAGGCTGATCTCGTCAAGGGACGTGCCTATAAGTGAAGCGGAGGCGATATTGTAAAACTTCTCGACAACCTCTGCGGTGATATCCCCGTCCGCCCTGCAGACCCGGCTCTTGATAAGCCCCTTTGAGGTGAGCATAACGAGCATCGCTGTTCGCCTGCCGATGGGAACGAGCTCGATACGAGTCACCGTGGAGCCGGTGACCGTGGGCGCGGTGGAAAGAGCCGCGCAGTTTGTAATATCCGCCAAGGCCTCGCTGGCGTGTTCAATGATCTTGTCGGGATCCTTTGAGCTTTCAAGCACACAGGATTCGATCTGTTTTTTTTGCACCTCGTCAAGGGCGCTGTGGTCGATGAGGTTGTCGACGTAATACCTGTAACCCTTGTTGGAGGGGATCCTGCCGGCGGAGGTGTGGGGCTGCTCAAGGTACCCCATATCCGCGAGCTCTGCCATCTCGTTGCGGACGGTGGCGGAGGACAGCGACATGGGGAGAACAGACAGCAAGCTTTTTGACCCCACCGGTTCACCGGTGCGGATATACTGTTCGACTATTGCCGAAAGTATTATTTTCTTTCTATCGCTTAACTCCATTCAGTGTCACTCTCCGTGTTTAGCACTCAATATGTCTGAGTGCTAACTATGCTAATATAATATCCCCGGATGAAGGATTTGTCAATACTTTTAATTGTAAATACTTTGTGAACAATTTGTTAGCAGAACGGAAAAAGCCTTGTATACAGGCGGATTTTGCCGCTTTTTCGGCGCCTTGAGGGTATGCCGGCAACCAAAAAGCTGCCGGCGAACCGACAGCTTTAAGAAACGCTGATATATAAATGTATGTAATATTAAAGGTCTTCTACAAGACTTGTGAACAGTTTGTTGTACCTGTTTGCCCATTTTACAACAGCG
>CAMOTT010000095.1 GCA_946626015.1 uncultured Clostridia bacterium
TGCCGCCCTTGACCACCTCGATGATGGGCAGATCGAATTTCTTGGCAAACTCCCAATCGCGGGTGTCGTGTGCGGGGACGGCCATAATAGCTCCTGTGCCGTAGGAAACAAGCACATAGTCGGCTATGAAAATGGGTATTTTTTTGCCGTTGACGGGATTTATCGCCTCAACTCCGGAGATCTTTACGCCGGTTTTGGTCTTGTTGACCTCGGTGCGCTCAAAGTCGGATTTACGGGCGGCCTCCTCCTGATATGCCACGACTTCGTCAAAGTTACTGATGCTGTCTTTCCACTTGGCGATCAGCTCGTGCTCCGGGGAAATGACCATATATGTAGCGCCGAACAGGGTGTCCGGACGGGTGGTGTAGACTGTGATGGTGTCGCCCACAGTGGTGGTAAAGTTGACCTCTGCGCCTGTGGAGCGGCCGATCCAGTTCCTTTGCTGGGTCTTTACCCTGTCAATGAAATCAAGGTTGTCAAGGTCGTCTATGAGCCTCTGGGCGTATTCAGTGATCTTGAGCATCCACTGGCTCTTTACCTTCCTGATGACCTCGCTGCCGCAGCGTTCGCAAACGCCGCCCACGACCTCTTCGTTGGCAAGCACACATTTGCAGGATGTGCACCAGTTGACAGCCATTTCCTTTTTGTAGGCCAGGCCTTTGTTGAACAGCTGGAGGAAGATCCACTGCGTCCACTTATAGTAAGAGGGGTCTGTGGTATTTATCTCACGGCTCCAGTCAAAGGAGAAACCGAGGCTCCGGAGCTGCTCTTTAAAATGCGCCACATTCTTCCGGGTGACTATCTCCGGGTGGATATGGTTCTTGATCGCAAAGTTCTCCGTGGGCAGGCCAAAAGCGTCCCAGCCCATGGGGTAGAGCACGTTATAACCCTCAAGGCGCTTCTTTCTCGCCACGATATCCAGGGCGGTGTATGATCTGGGATGGCCTACGTGGAGCCCTTGCCCAGAGGGGTAGGGAAACTCAACAAGGCAGTAAAACTTCGGTAGGGAAAAATCCTGCTTTGCGTGGAATACGCCTGTTTCCTCCCATTTGTTTTGCCATTTTTTCTCAATGCTTTTAAAATCGTAAGATGCCATTTATATAACAGTCCTTTCCTTATGCCTCTGTGATAAGATCCGAAATATCAACATTCTGCGCGTCGCTCCAAAGCCGCTCAAGGTTGTAATATTCGCGCATATCGGCCTGGAAGATATGAACAAGCACACTGCCGTAATCCAGCAGTATCCAGCCTGTCGCCCTGCCTTCAATATTCTGAGGTTTAACTCCCAGTTTGTCCATCTCGTACTCAACGTCATCCGCAAGGGAGCGTGTGTGGGTAACGGACGTGCCGGAAGCTATTATAAAATAATCGGAAACTATTGTGACCTCAGTGGTTCTGATAGCCTTGATGTCGATAGCTTTCTTTTTGTCAAGGATATTGACGATCTCTTTCATAAGATCTGACGGTGTCATTTATTTTTCCTCCGTATTCATTATCAGTTCGTTGTAGCATAAAACGCTGTCCGGGTGGACAAGCCTTTTTTCTTTGATAAGGGTGGATATGGTGTATCTCAGGGCGAAAAGCATGGCGCTCTCAAGACTTTCGGAGGCGAGCCTGCGCATCTGTTTTACACCGTTATAAGTCCTGTCCGCGGAAATGAAATCCGCTATGTACAGAACCTTTTCCAGCAGGCTCATACCTGCCCGGCCGGTAGTGTGGTACCGTACTGCATTGAGGATATCCTCGTCGGTTATACCCAGCTCGATCCGAAGATACTCGCAGCCTGCCATGGCGTGCCACACCTTGGGGTTGGCAAGCTCATAGTCCTTTAGCGCAACTCCGCCTTTTTCAAGCATCTCAAGCTGGGTGGCACGGCCGGAGTTTTTCATAACATCGTGCAAAATGCCGCAGATATACGCCTTATCTTCGTCCGCGCCGTATTGAATGGCGAGCTTTTGCGCCGCGTTGGCAACCGCCAGAGAGTGCTCAAATCTGTCAGGAAGAAGCAGCTTTTTAATTAAAGAAACATAATCATCCACGGTACAGTCCTCCTTCCGAAATGTATTGGTAAACTTTGCTGTCCAAAGCTCCGGCAACATCCTCTCCGCCCCGTATTTTTCGGCGGATATCGGTGGAACTCACGGTCAGGGGCTCAATGTCGTCAAACACCAGCACCTTTCGTCCTTTAAGGCTTTCCGGAACTCCGAACTTTTTGATCGGGTTTGTTTCGCCGTCACGCTCGGCGGCGCACAGGGTACACATCTCCAATATATCCTCGTACCTGTACCATTTGTCAAAATAGTAAAGCATATCGGAGCCCACAGTAAGGTAAAGCTGGGCATCAGGATACAGCTCGCGGATCTGGCACAGGGTGTCGTAAGTGTAGCTTTTTCCCCTGCGGTCAAACTCAAGGGTGCTCACCTCAAAAACACTGCCGGAAAAATTCAGCCTGCACATGGCCAGCCTGTCAGCTTCAGAGGCATATTCCGAGGAATCCTTGTAAGGGGAGATCTTGTTCGGGATGATGATCATCCTGTCAAGGGAGAGCTTTTGTATTATTGCTTCGGCAAGCCTTAAGTGCCCCAGATGGGGAGGATTGAAAGAGCCGCCGAATATTCCTATTTTTTTAAAGTTATTTGACATTTACTTTTTTTCTCATAAGGTATGAAGTGAGGTAATAGAACACAAAGCACATAACAAGCTGGAAGATCGAGCCGATTATGCCGAAGTTCATTGTGCTGCCGGTATCCATTCTTGAAATTGAGAGGATAAGCCCGTCCATAGTGATCTTTAAAGAGAGGGGGAAATACATTGTCAGCAGAGCCATACCGCCCTGGGTTATAAGGTAAGCCGCAAAAAATATGATCAAAGCGGATATAATACCGTGTTTCTGGAATTTTCTTGTGTTTGCAAGAGTTATTGCAAAATAGACCTCGGAAATAAGCGCGGAGATCTGAATAAAGAGCATTATGAGGATTATGACAACAAGGTCGATTATCATGCTCTTTGAAGGCAGCATACCAAAGGAGGAAAGCAGGGACTCCACCATCTCTTTGGTATCCTCACCCACAAGGGAGGCGAGATACAGGTACATTCCGATGAAAAGTCCGATGCCGATAATGTAACTCAAGAGCACCCAAACGGCGGAAACGATGGCCTTGGAGGCTATCAGATCCCTGCTCTTGACCGGCAGGGAAAAGGTCAGGTACCCCTGAGGGCCGTACAGCGTCTTATAAAACTCCGAAACAACAAATATAAGCGTTACCAGAACCACGCCAATGGCAAGGATGATAAGCGTTACGGTGCTGATCATGCTGAGAAACTTGATCTTGAACATATATGCAAAGAGCAGTATGGCAACAGCCACGCCCACAGCGAAATATATGCCGGAAAGGAAGTGGGCGCTGGATTTGAATTCGTTTTTAATAAGTTTGCCAAGCATACTGGAATACCTCCTTAAATACATCCTCAAGGGTTTTGCCGTTTTCCCTGACTTTGGCAACACTTTCGTCCAGAAGCACATGCCCGCGGCCGATCATAAACGCGTGGTCAAAGATGTGCTCCACATCGTTGATAAGGTGGGTGGATATCAGCAGGGTGGAACCTTCGGGGTGATTTTTCATTATCGTATCGAGTATGAACGCGCGAGCCGCCGGGTCAACGCCGCCCAGAGGCTCGTCAAGGATGTACAGCCTTGCGTTTCTGCACATAACAAGCATGAGCTGTAATTTTTCCTGCATACCTTTGGACATACTCTTGATCTTCTGAGTTTTGGGGATCTCAAACAGATCCAGCATATCGTATGCTTTTTTTGAGTCAAAATCAGGATAAAAATCAGCGATGTATTTTACCGCGTCCACCGAGTTCATCCAGTTGGCAAGGTAAGTTTTTTCCGGAAGATAGGCGATAATGCTCTTTGTGTGTATGCCCACCGGGGAGCCGTCAATGAGGACCTCGCCCTTGTAATCGTTGATAAGGCCTGCCATTATCTTCATAAGAGAAGTTTTGCCGCAGCCGTTGGGACCCATAAGGCCGATTATCTGACCCTCCTCAAGGGCAAAGCTCATATTGTCCAGCACCAAATGGTCGCCGTATGATTTTGTGAGGCCTCTTACCTCAATGATGTTTGACATTTATAATGATCCTCCTTTGTGGAATTGTATTCCTTTAATCGTCAGCCATCTGAGCCTCTTTTATGACGTCTTCGGGGATGGCTTCGCCGTGCTTTACGAAAAGTATGCACAGGAGCGAGAGGACAAAGGCTGTGGGTGAGAAAACGAAAAGAGAGTTGTATGTACCGGAGAACATCCTCACAATGCCGAAGATTATGGGCGCGGCAATCTGCGCGGAGAATGTGGCGGTGTAGTAGTAACCTGTAAAGGTGCCGACTTTGTCAAGCCCGCCGATTTCAAGAACAAGGGGCAGGGTGTTGACGGTTATCATCATATTTGCGGCGCCGCCGACAACAAGAGCTACCCAGATTATGGCAAGGCTGCCGGTTATTTTATAAAGAACGAATACGGTGGTGAACATGACAAGGCCGATAAGTATAGTCTTTTTTCTGCCGATTTTTTGACCCAGTTTACCGGCGGGGATAGCTGCGGCCATTGAGCACACCGCGAAAATTGCCATCATCTTTGTGGCGTCGGCGGTGGATTTGTTGAGCACTTCCTTGGCAAACAGGGAGAAGAAGGTGGTGATGGAGTTTGTGCCGCAGAACAGGAAGAAAAGAGAGAACAGCATAAACACAAGACTTACGCGCTCGCTTCTGCTGAGCTTTATGGCCTTAATCCTTGCTTTCTCCGCCTTGACGGCCTCTTTTTCTGCCCTCTTTCTGGCGGCTTCGTCAGCGGCTTTGTTGACCTCGCCGGTTACTTTTACCCTATTGTCCGGCTCTTTGACAAAGAAGAAGAGTATCAGCGTGCCCAGGATCATAACTATTGAACCCAGCAGGAACACCCAGGGAAACTCCTCGTGCAGATCACTGTTGAAGCCGAATATTGCAACAAGTATGGAACCGGCGAGCATACCGATAAGGCCGCCTATTCCGCCGCAGAGGTTGATTATGGCGTTGCCCTCGCTTCGCAGCTCGTGTGGGGTGAGGTCAGGCATCAGAGCCACAACAGGCGCCCGCCACATGGACATTACCATAACGAACAGTATAACAAAGGTCATCAGCATGGGAACGCTGACTGTTCTTTCTGACCAGGGAATAAGGGCAAATAAAACCGCCGATATCGGGGCGCCGATAAGTATGAACGGCATACGCTTGCCGAAACGGGTATGGGTGTTGTCGGAAAGCTTGCCGAAGGTGGGTTGGAAAATAACCCCGAATATGTTGTCAAAGGTCATAATAAGTCCGATGAACAGGGGGACAAGGGTAAAGCCGGTGAGCGCCGTGCCCACGTCCTCGCCCTGAGCGGAGGCAAAGTCCAGAAGTCTGGGAAATTTTTGGATCAGCCAGTTGCTCCATGAAGTCACCCTTGTTGAGGCACTGAGCATGGATTCGAGGATCCTTGTGATGTAGGGGTCATAAATGGCCCAGGCTATTGACGTTGACATAAAACCAGCGCCTATGAGCAGGGTCTTTTTGTAGTCCAGCTTTTTGCCGGCGGTCTTGTCAGACATTTGACAGTCTCCTTTACGCTTTATTTTCATTTAAGAAATCCCTGTATGATTATTTCTTCGGCCTCCTCCTCATTCATGCCAAAGGTCATGAGCTTGAGGAGCTGGTCGTTGTTTATCCTGCCGATGGCCGCTTCGTGGACTATCTGCGCCTCCGAGTGCTGCGCCTCAATAGCCGGGATGGAGCGGATCTTTGAACTGTCCATTATTATGGAATCGCACTGAACATGGGCTCTGCAAACGTTTTTGCCTATGGCGCGGGGATAAAATACCTGCTCCGAATTATCCCTTGCCACGGAACGGGAGATTATCTGCGCCGAGGAATTTACGCCTTCAAGGTTGATCTCAACATCAGATCTGGCTTTTTGGCTGCCGTGTGTCATAAGCCTTTCGGTTATCAGCAGTGAGGCTCCGTCTTTAAGGTAGGCCTTTGTGTCCCTGACGGTTGAATCGACGCCCTTGATCTGCACCATTTCCATCTCGCAGGAGGAGTTTTCGCCTACTTCAACTATGGTTGAGGGGTTGAGCACCCTTTCGCCGGTGCCTTCGCCCTGACCGTAATGCTTTTCAACGTATTTCACCTTTGCGTTTTTGCCGATGAAAAACCTGTGCACTCCGTCGTGTTCGCTTTTTGAGCTGCCGGGGTTGTGTATTCCGCAGCCGGCCACTATGAGCACGTCCGAATTGTCGCCAATATAAAAATCGTTGTAAACGGTTTCTTCTACGCCTGTTTCGGTGATGATGACCGGGATATGCACGCTCTCGTTCTTTGTGCCGGGAGCAATGCGGATATCTATGCCGGGTTTGTCTGTTTTGGTCGTTATGGTGATGTTTTCGGTTGAGCGCCTGCCTGCGCCCTCGCCGTTGCGCCTGATGTTGAAGGCTCCGGCGGGAACTTCGTGGAGATCTGCCACAGCCTCCAGCAGTTCTTTGTCGATATAATTATCCATTGTCAGCAAATTACCTCCGTATGGGTCAGACTTTGTTTCTGAAGTCGCAGTTTGAGTCAAATTCGCCTATCAGCTCGGGGAGTATCTCATCCCGAGGCCCCTTTGAACGGATCTTTCCGTCGGCGATTATGATTATGTCATCCGCCAGCTGCATGATGCGCTCCTGATGGGAGATTATCAGCACGCTGCTGTGAACGTTGGCGCTCATGGAGCGGAAGGTGCTCACCAGCGCGGAAAAGCTCCAAAGGTCTATTCCGGCTTCCGGTTCGTCAAAAATTGCTATTTTAAGCTCCCTTGCCAGCAGGGAAGCTATCTCAATGCGCTTTACCTCGCCGCCTGAAAGTGATGAGTCCACCTCACGGTTAAGGTATTCCCTTGAGCAAAGCCCCACGTTGGTAAGGTAAGCGCAGCATTCGTCCTCCGGCAGCTCGCTGCCGTGGGCAAGGCTCAAAAGTCTGCGCACCGTGAGCCCCTTGAAACGGGGAGGCTGCTGAAAGGCATAGCCGATGCCCAACTTTGCGCGTTGGGTGATGCTCATATCGGTTATATCTGTCCCGTTAAAAATGATGGAACCGCCCGTGGGCTTTTCGATGCCCATTATGAGCTTGGCAAGGGTGGACTTGCCGCCGCCGTTGGGGCCGGTAATAACGGTGAATTTGCCCTCGTCTATGGTCAGGCTTACGTTGTCGATTATTTCAAGCGCGCCGTCGCTGTTGTCAACGGTGAAGCTTACGTCTTTTAACTCTAACATAAAGATATACTCCGCCTTTTAATAATTACCGTATTATTATACTATCTATTATTCCGAATATCAAGAATTATTTTATTAACTTTACCGCAGCTTCCCTCAGGCGTAAAATACAGTTGAAAATCCCCAAAATCAACAGTTGTACAGCCTGTGGTTATGTGGTAAAATGTATCCGTATAATTATGTGTTTAAAGGACGATGTAAAGGGGAGGTTACGATGAAAAAAATCTGCAAACGCGCCCTGGCTTTGCTGCTGGCTGTTATTGCGCTGGGCGGCGCTTTCGCCGTTAAGGCCGCGGCAAAAGACTATTCCGGGATCTGCGGCGGGCAAGGTAAAAATCTCACCTGGTCGTTGGATACTGAGACCGGCTTGCTGAACATCGGCGGTTTGGGGGAAATGATGGACTATACCGTGGAATTCACAGCCCCGTGGTGCG
>CAMOTT010000096.1 GCA_946626015.1 uncultured Clostridia bacterium
ATAGCCGCAGAGCCTGCAAATTCATGGAAGCCCAGTTTTCCCAGCCAGCCGTTCTGATTCCAGACCCAGCCTGCCTCAACGGGGTAAACGAACAGGGAAATAACTCCCGAATAAATACAGTATGAAAGGAACTTTGTCCTCTCCGCCATAGCTCCCGAAACGATTGTCGCGGCCGTGGCGCAGAACACCAGATTGAACACAAACGACGGCGCGTTTCCGCCTTTGAGAAAAGCTCCGAAATCGGTGAGGATCTTTAAATTCGGCACACCTATGAAGCCCAGCGCGTAGTCCTCCGCCATCATGAGGCTGAAGCCCAGCAAAACGAATACGACAGTACCGATACAAAAATCCATCAGGTTTTTCATTATGATGTTTCCGGCGTTTTTTGCCCGTGTAAAACCTGTTTCCACCATGGCGAAACCTGCCTGCATAAAGAACACAATGGCAGCGCCGATAAGAAACCAGACCCCGAAAACTTCCTTTTGAGCTGTGGCTTCAACTAATTTTGTGAGCTCTTCCGTAAGCATTTTAAAGCACCTCTTTTATTTATCTTACGCTGAATAAAATGTCCGCGTATGTGGGGAACGGCCAGTAGGATTTCTCCGTTATGGTTTCCGCCTCGTCGCAGGCCGCCCTCAGTTCGCTCATCTTGGGCAGCACGCAGTCGCGGATAATAACGGATTCCGCGATGATATTCTCTGCGCCGCCGAGAGATGCAACGGCAGTCTGGAGTTCGTTTACCTTTGCCGCAATACAGTCTGTCAGGTCGGAAAGCTTCTTGACCAGCTCTTTCTCATAATCGCAGGAGATCGCCAGACCCAGAGACTTTTTGGCAGCGGCGTTCCTCGCCATATCCGCGGCAAAGCGTTCCACCGCCGGAGCTATCTGCGTCTTTGCCATATCGATCATCGTGTTTGCCTCTATGGTGACGGACTTGCAGTAGTTTTCAAGCATAATATCGCATCGGGATTGCAGCTCGGCTACGGTGAACACCTTTTGAGCTGTGAGCATATCCGCATTTTTCTTGTCAAGCAAATGGGGCATACAATCCGCTGTCGTGCGGTAATTGAGCAGGCCGCGTACCTCTGTCGCCTCTTTTATCCACGCATCGTCATAGCCGTTGCCGTTAAAGATGATACGCTTGTGATCCTTGATGGTCTTTTTGATCATCTCATGGAGCTTTGTTTCAAAGTCCTCCTCTCCCTCCAGCCTGTCGGCGTAGATCTTAAGGCTTTCCGCCACGGCGGCGTTGAGCATGATGTTGGCGCAGGCAATGGAGTTGGATGAACCCAGCATACGGAACTCGAATTTGTTGCCGGTAAAGGCAAAGGGTGAGGTACGGTTGCGGTCTGTTGTGTCGCGGTTAAATTTGGGCAGCACGTTCACGCCAAGCTTCATCTGCGTCTTTTGCGCACCCTCATACGGGGTATCGTTCTCGATGGCCTCCAGTACGCCGTTGAGCTCATCCCCGAGGAATATCGATATAACAGCCGGAGGAGCCTCGTTTGCGCCCAATCTGTGATCGTTGCCCGCGGTTGCCACGGAGATACGGAGCAGATCCTGATAATCGTCCACCGCTTTTATAACGGCGCACAGGAACAGCAGGAACTGAGCGTTCTCATAGGGAGTTTCGCCGGGAGAGAGCAGATTTTGACCCTCGTCCGTGGCGATGGACCAGTTGTTGTGCTTGCCGCTGCCGTTGACCCCGGCAAAGGGCTTTTCGTGGAGCAGGCAGACAAGGCCGTGCTTTGAGGCGACCTTCTGCATTATCTCCATGGTCAGCTGATTGTGGTCCGTTGCCACATTGGTAGTGGTGTAGATGGGAGCCAGCTCATGCTGAGCCGGAGCCACCTCGTTGTGCTCGGTCTTAGCCAGAATGCCCAGCTTCCAAAGCTCCTCATTAAGCTCCTCCATATAGGCGGCAACGCGGGGCTTGATGGCGCCGAAATAGTGGTCGTCCATCTCCTGACCCTTGGGAGCCTTTGCTCCGAAGAGGGTTCTTCCGCAGAAACGCAGATCGGGACGGGCGTCGTACATTTCTTTCGTAATAAGGAAATATTCCTGCTCAGGTCCTACTGAGGATACTACACGCTTGACTGTATCGTTGCCGAACAGCTTGAGCACGCGCAGAGCCTGTTTGTTAAGGGCTTCCATAGAACGGAGCAGAGGTGTTTTTTTATCAAGAGCGTGTCCGCCATAGGAGCAGAACGCCGTGGGGATGCATAAGGTTTTTCCTTTAATAAATGCGTATGATGTTGGATCCCATGCCGTGTAGCCCCTTGCCTCAAAAGTTGCGCGAAGCCCACCTGAAGGGAAGGATGAGGCGTCCGGCTCGCCCTTGAGCAGCTCCTTGCCGGAGAATTCCATTATTACGCTGCCGTCCGGTGAAGGAGAGATGAAACTGTCGTGCTTCTCCGCCGTGATGCCGGTCAGGGGCTGGAACCAGTGGGTATAATGTGTTGCGCCCTTGGAGACCGCCCAATCCTTCATAGCCGCCGCAACGGCGTTGGCAACGCCGGCGTCCAGCGGCGCGCCCTCATCTATTGTTTTCTTAAGGGAGCGGTAGATCTCCGCTGACAGGACCGATTTCATCACTCTGTCATCAAATACCATGCTGCCGAAAGTTTCCGTCACTTTTTTCATTTTGATTTCTCCTTTTCGTTAAATAAGAAAAGACGCCTTTCATGCCCTGAGCACAAAAGACGCCTTTGCCTTTTTTGATAAACAAATATTATTATTGTGCGGTATAAAGAAAACGCCTTTGAACCCGAAAGTTCAAAGACGCCCTTGCCTTTATGCTCCGCATTATACGCCCTCTTTTTCGATTTGTCAACACTTTTTTTGGTTTTTTACAATTTTTTTGTAAATGAAATCTTGACAAAGAAAAGAAGCTGTGCTACAATGCGGGCAATGAGCAATGGTGTTCATTTCCGTTCCGGCGGAAATGAGCGCCTTTTTTATTTTGTACTTTGGTCAGAACGGAGATGTTCATATGGTAAAAGAAGGAAAGGTAAGAATACCCTCAGGCTGTGCCATTGCCGCGGTTATCTCAAAAGAGGGCAAACCCATGACGGGCGAGGCTATCGTGGAGGCGATGAAGCCCATGCACGACCGCTCCAACGGTCTGGGCGGCGGCTTTGCGGCCTACGGCATCTATCCGGAACATAAGGATCTTTATGCGTTCCATATGTTTTTTGACTGCCGCGATACCAGAAAGACCTGCGAGGCGTTTTTAAAAGAGCATTTTGAGGTGGTCAAGGGTGAGAGAATACCCATAAGGAAGCACCCAAGGATCACCGACGAGCCTCTTATATGGCGCTACTTTGTGACTCCCCTGCCCTCCGTGCTGGCGGATCTGCAGCTGGACGAAAAAGAATTTGTCGCCCGCACGGTAATGAAGATAAATACTCATATGAAAGGCGCCTACGTTTTCTCCAGCGGCAAAAATATGGGCACGTTCAAGGCTGTCGGCTTCCCGGAGGATGTGGGTGTGTTTTACAGGCTGGATGAGTACGAAGGTTACAGTTGGACTGCTCACGGAAGGTATCCCACAAACACCCCAGGCTGGTGGGGTGGCGCCCATCCCTTCACACTGCTGGATTATTCCGTAGTACACAACGGTGAGATCTCCTCCTATGACGCCAACAGGCGCTACATCGAAATGTTCGGATACAAATGTACACTGCAGACAGATACGGAAGTAATTACATATATTCTTGATTATCTTGTCCGAGTTCAGGGCTTGACCCTTAAGGAGGCGGCAAACGTTATCGCCGCGCCCTTCTGGAGCACCATAGAGGGCAAAACAGACAAACGGGAACAGGATACTTTGCGGTATCTGCGCACAGTGTTCCCCAGCCTGCTGATAACAGGCCCCTTCTCCATCGTTTTGGGCTTTGACGGCGGATTGATGGCTTTGAACGACCGGCTCAAGCTTCGCTCCATGGTAGTGGGCGAAAAGGACGACAAGGTCTTTATCGCCAGCGAGGAGGCCGCCATCCGCATAATGGAACCAGACGCAGAGAACATCTACGCCCCTGCCGGCGGCGAGCCTGTGATAGTGACTGTAAAGGAGGGAAAACCTGAATGAGCGTGGAATTTATCTACCCTGAATTCGAGGTCATCCGCGACCCGGACCGCTGTATCGCCTGCCGGGTCTGCGAAAGACAATGCGCCAACGAGGTGCATATGTTCAGCGATGAGTACGGAAAGATGCTCAGCGATGAGAGCAAATGCGTAAACTGTCAACGCTGTGTGTTCCTCTGCCCCACAAGGGCGTTGAAGATCGTCAAAAGCGACTGCGTTCTGCGTGAAAACGCCAACTGGCAGAACGACACCATAAGAGAAATATACAAACAGGCCAACAGCGGCGGCGTACTGCTCTCATCCATGGGCAACCCAAAACCCCTGCCTGTTTATTGGGATAAAATACTTCTCAACGCCTCTCAGGTCACTAATCCTCCCATTGATCCCCTGAGAGAGCCAATGGAAACCAAAGTTTTTCTCGGCAAAAAGCCAAGCAAAATAGAGAGAGATCCGGAGGGGCATCCGAATTGCGCTCTGGAGCCGCAGATAGAGCTTTCCATGCCGGTTATGTTCTCCGCCATGAGCTACGGTTCTATCAGCTATAACGCCCATGCCTCCCTTGCAAGGGCGGCGGCAGAGCTGGGTATTCTGTACAATACCGGCGAGGGCGGTCTCCACGAGGATTTTTACGCCTACGGCGCAAACACTGTGGTGCAGGTGGCTTCAGGACGTTTCGGCGTGCATGAGGATTACCTCAACGCCGGAGCCGCGATAGAGATAAAAATGGGTCAGGGCGCAAAGCCCGGCATCGGCGGACATCTGCCCGGGGCGAAGATCGTGGGTGACGTTTCACGAACCAGAATGATCCCAGAAGGCTCGGACGCCATCTCCCCCGCTCCACATCACGATATTTATTCAATAGAAGATTTGAGACAACTGGTCTTTTCCCTTAAAGAAGCCACACAGTATAAAAAGCCCGTTATCGTCAAAGTTGCCGCGGTGCACAACATCGCCGCTATTGCCAGCGGCATTGCCCGCAGCGGCGCGGATATAATCGCCATTGACGGCTTCCGGGGCGGTACGGGAGCGGCGCCCACAAGGATCCGCGACAACGTGGGAATTCCCATCGAGCTTGCCCTTGCTGCGGTGGATCAGAGGCTCCGCGACGAAGGCATAAGGGGCAACGTTTCCCTTGTATCCGGAGGTTCTATCCGCTCGGCGTCAGACGTGGTCAAGGCTGTGGCTCTGGGCGCGGACGCCTGCTACATAGCGACTGCTGCCCTGCTTGCCCTTGGCTGTCACCTCTGCCGCACCTGTCAGAGCGGCAAATGCAACTGGGGCATTGCCACACAGCGCCCCGATCTTGTAAAGCGGCTCAATCCCGATATGGGCAGCCAGAGGCTGGTTAATCTTATGACCGCATGGCGGCACGAGATAATGGAGATCATGGGCGGTATGGGCATCAATTCAATTGAAGCGCTGAGAGGCAACCGCCTGATGCTCAGAGGAGTAGGGCTCAACGAAAAGGAACTGGAGATACTGGGTATCTCCCATGCGGGGGAATAAAAAATGAAACGAATTTATGTAAACGAAGAATGGTGCCTGGGCTGTCACCTTTGCGAATATAACTGCGCCTTTGCCAATTCCGGATTAAAGGATATGGCGTATGCTCTTAAGGACAAGACGATATATCCCCGTATCCACGTTGAGGGCGACGATAAAATAACCTTTGCCGTCTCATGCAGGCACTGTACCGACCCTATCTGCGTAAAGAGCTGCATCGCCGGCGCCATATCAAAAACCGACGGCGTGGTAAAGATCGACAGAAGCAAATGCGTGGGCTGTCTCACCTGTGTGCTGGTTTGCCCCTACGGAGCTCTCAGTCCCGGAGAGGACGGGATCATGCAGAAATGCGAGCTTTGTCTCAACAACGCCTGCGGAGCTCCGGCCTGCGTTACAGGCTGCCCCAACAAGGCGATAGTCTACGAGGAAAGGGAGGATAAGCAATGAAACGCTATGCGATAATCGGCAACGGCACGGCGGCGGCAAGCTGCATAGAAGGCATACGTTCCATAGACGCAGATGGCAGTATCACCGTTGTCTCCGAAGAACCCCATGCCGTTTACGGGCGCCCTCTGATTTCCTACTATCTGGAGAACAAAACGGATCTTGAGCATATGCACTACCGGGGCAGCGGTTTTTACGAAGAAAACTGCTGTCAGGTCATTTACGGCGCCCGCGGCGTAGAAATAGACCGGGAGCATAAACAAGTGCTGTTGGATGACGGCAGCAAGCTGCCGTATGACGCTCTTTGCGTGGCGACAGGTTCCCGGCCGTTTATACCGCCCATGGAAGGCCTTGATACAGTTGACAAAAAGTTCACTTTTATGACGCTGGACGACACCCTTGCGCTGGAGCAGGCTGTCAACAACAACAGCCGGGTGCTCATAGTCGGCGCGGGGCTTATCGGGCTCAAATGCGCCGAGGGACTCAGAGATCGGGTGGGCAGCATCACCGTCTGCGACCTTGCCGACCGTGTGCTCTCAAGTATTCTGGACGCCGATTGCGCCGCAGTGGTGCAACAGCATCTGGAGGCAAAGGGACTTCGCTTTCTGCTTGGGGACAGCGTTGCGCTGTTTGACGGCCATACCGCCCGCATGAAAAGCGGCGCGGAAGTCAGCTTCGACGTGCTGGTGCTTGCTGTGGGCGTTCGGGCAAATACCGAGCTCATAAAGGACGCCGGAGGGAACGTCAACCGGGGCATAACAGTAAACGAAAAGCTGGAAACAAGCTTGCCGGACATATGGGCCGCAGGAGACTGCACAGAGGGCTTTGACGCCTCAACAGGCGAAAACCGGGTGCTTGCCATCCTGCCCAACGCCTATATGCAGGGACACACGTCAGGTGTAAATATGGCGGGCGGCGCAGCTGTATTCGATACAGCCATCCCAATGAATTCCATCGGCTTCTTCGGCCTGCACATAATGACCGCAGGAACGTATACAGGCGAAATGACACAGGAAAAATCAGACGGAGGCATCAAACGCTTTTTTGTGGATGACGGACGGCTGAAAGGCTTTATTCTGATCGGCCATACGGAAAGGGCAGGAATTTACACCGCACTTGTGCGCGAACAGACTCCCCTGTCCGAGATAAACTTTGACTTTGTGAAAAAGATCGCCTCCAACACGGTTTTTTCGGAGGAGATCCGCAAAAAGAAATTCGGAGGTGTGGTTTAGTATGAAGATCGACGCGACGCAATTAGGGTATAAAGAAATAAACGAGGCTCTGCGCGGCGCAGAGCGTGACGTAACGCTTTTGGACTGCATAGGTCAGCGCTTTATCGGCGCAGGCATGACAAAGCACGCCATCACCATAACCGGCATACCGGGCAACGCCCTTGGCGCCTACCTCAACGGCGCGGAGATAACAGTGCAAGGCAACGCTCAGGACGCTGTGGGCGACACCATGAACGACGGCAGGATAGTTATCCACGGCAACATCGGCGACGCCGCCGGTTACGCCATACGCGGCGGCTCCATCTACGTCCGGGGGAACGCCGGATATCGCGCAGGCATACATATGAAAGCATACAAAGAAAAGATCCCCGTTATGGTCATCGGCGGCTGCGCGGGCAGCTTTTTAGGCGAATATCAGGCGGG
>CAMOTT010000097.1 GCA_946626015.1 uncultured Clostridia bacterium
CCGCGATGACGGACTGTGATCCTGCCGTAGCTGTTACGGCCGGATTTCTTGTTAAGTGAAACCAGAAGGCTTCTTTCGGGTGCTGTCTTTGAAAGACCCGAGTAATCTGTAACCGACATATTACGTCTGCCGTTTGTCGTCGGATTATAGAACTTGATTGACACTTTATTCACTCTCCTCTATGGCAGCTTTGCGGAGATGTCAGCCTCCATACCTCGCCGCCAAAGTAATAAATTACATCATACCGTCGAAGAACTCTATGTTCTTGGACTTTTCTGTAAGGGTAACGACAGCCTTTTTCCATGAAGCCTTATAGCCCTCAAATCTGCCGTATCTGCGAAGCTTGCCTTTGACATTTATTGTATTCACCTTAGACACCTCAACGTCAAAGAGCTTCTCGACTGCGGCCGCGATCTCTGCCTTGTTGGCATCCTTTGCGACCTTGAAGGTGTACTTCTTGTCTGCCACGCCCGCCATACTCTCTTCTGTAATGATGGGGCGGAGGATGATATCCTGTGCTAATTTATTCATGCGTATACCTCCTCAATCTTGCTGACGGCATCCTTTAATACGAGCAAAGTATCGCA
Organism: uncultured Clostridia bacterium; assembly: GCA_946626015.1. GTDB lineage: Bacteria > Bacillota > Clostridia > Oscillospirales > Acutalibacteraceae > JAAZFZ01. Next base: position 588 of record CAMOTT010000097.1, read on the forward strand.
GTTGAGGATATCGTAAACATTAAGAGTGGAAACAAGAGTAGTCTTAACACCCGCAATGTTTCTTGCGCTTCTGTAGATCACATCGTTCTTCTCGGGGAGAACGATAAGGGTCTTTTTGCCGGTCTCAAGGGCATTCAAAACCTTGACTACTTCTTTGGTCTTGATCGCTTCCAGTGAAAGATCATCGAGAACAACGATCTCTTCATCGGCAACCTTTGAAGAAAGCGCGGACTTCATAGCGAGTCTTCTGACCTTCTTGTTGATTGAAAAACCGTACTTACGGGGCTTGGGACCGTGGGCGATACCGCCGTGTGTCCACTGGGGTGATCTGGTGGAGCCTTGTCTTGCATGGCCTGTGCCCTTTTGTTTCCAGGGCTTCTTGCCACCTCCGCTGACTTCGCCGCGTGTAAGGGTAGACTGAGTACCCTGACGCTGATTTGCGAGGTAGTTGACTACACACAGGTGCATGGCCGCTACGTTGGGCTCGATGCCGAAAATCTCTTCTGCAAGGTCGATATCAGAGACCTTTTTACCTGTTACGTCAAATACTGATACGTTTGGCATACTATTCTACTCCTTTCTTACGCTTTAACACTGTCAGAGATAAGAACCAATCCGCCCTTGGGGCCGGGGATGGCTCCCTTTATAGCGATGAGGTTGTTTTCTACATCAACCTTGACAACGTTTAAATTTTTGATTGTTACACGCTCATGACCCAAGTGACCCGCGAGTTTCTTTCCTTTGTAAACTCTGGAGGGGTCGCTGCATGCGCCCAATGAACCTGCGTGTCTTGCGACAGGGCCTGTACCGTGTGATTCCTTGAGTCTGGAGAAATTCCATCTCTTTATAGAACCGGCTGTTCCTTTACCTTTGCTTGTGCCGACAACGTCAACCTTGTCGCCAACAGCAAAAACGTCAGCCTTAAGAATGTCACCTACGTTGAGCTCGTCGATGGAGTCGAGTCTGAACTCTCTGAGTGACTTTTTGGGAGCGACGTCAGCCTTTTTGAAATGACCCGTCATGGGCTTGTTCACGCGCTGTACCTTAACGTCGCCGAAGCCGATCTGAACAGCCTCATAGCCGTCGTTCTCGATCGTCTTCTTCATTACCACCGGACAGGGACCAGCTTCAACCACTGTTACGGGAACAACGTTACCCTTTTCGTCGAAGATCTGTGTCATTCCGATTTTCTTACCGATTAGACCTTTTTTCATTTAACCTTTTCCTCCTTCATAGGTTATTGGTTGACCGTAAGTTTTCGATCAACTTGACCTGCGGTGTTGCATTACAATCGGTGCGGTAGACACCGTATATATAATGTAATAAAGATTACAATTTAATCTCTATCTCAACGCCTGCGGGAAGCTCAAGACCTGACAGAGCCTCAACTGTTTTTGCAGAGGGTCTGAGAATGTCTATCAGCCTTTTGTGTGTACGCTGCTCAAACTGTTCACGGGAATCCTTGTACTTATGCACAGCACGAAGGATAGTAACGATCTCTTTTTCTGTGGGAAGCGGTACGGGGCCGGAAACCTGAGCGCCTGTGCGCTTCGCTGTCTCAACGATCTTTTCCGCTGCCTTGTCTACGAGGTTGTGATCGTAGCCCTTAAGTCTGATTCTGATTTTTCCCTTAACTGCCATTTAATTCACGCCTTTCTTTGATTTGGAACGCCGTACATTGGAACCGGCGCTCCCTTTGAAATTTGGCGGGCATTGCAAAGTTCTTTACACTACCCCGGGTGTTCGCTTCATTCCGATTAAAAAAACCGGAAATCTTTTTATTTCCGGGGAGTGCAAAAGCACAAGTTTGCACACTTCTGTCCTCAACGGAACCGCAAGGGAGGCAGCCCCGCCGAAATAAACAGATGTTAGTTTCGCCCGGTTTAAAATCGGACATACTCAGCGGAAATTTCCTGCCTCAAAGGGCAGCCACCTCCCGCGTCAACGCATATCTCTACCCACGTGTTTTATCACGTGCCTAAGTATTTTATCATATATAATATATATAAGCAAGTATTTTTTTTGAAACTTCAAATCTTTGTGAACATTGCACAGTAAATGCTTTTATTTTCCTTCGATATTGTCAATGTAATGCATATTATACAAAAAATCGGCTGAAATTTCTCCATATATTTTTGATAAAAAAGCAGACTTCCTTCTTTTGGACGCAATAAATCGTTCCGTTTGTCGCTGTTTTGAACATAAACAAGCTAAAAAATGAACGCAAAAAATCCTATTGCTGCTCTGTGTTATGATCTGTTCGATTTTTTCACCCTCCGCCGGTTCGTTCATATAATGAGAATATGAATAACCCGGGAGGTGCTTTTTTGAGTTCTTTATTGTGTGAGCTGCCACACACGCTTCAGGCCTTGTTAGCCACGATTTTCACCTGGGCAGTCACCGCATCCGGCGCGGGAATAGTCTTTCTGTTCAAAAAAGTAAATAAAAACGTTTTGGATGCCATGCTCGGTTTTTCCGCTGGAGTAATGATCTCGGCCTCATTCTGGTCCCTGCTTTCTCCCGCGGTGGAAATGTCCCAAGCCCTGAATATGAACACTCTGTTCGTTTTGCTGTCAGGTTTTTTGGGCGGAGGCGCGCTACTGTTCTGCGGAGATAAACTGTTCACTTATTTAGAGAAAGCCAAAGAGTCCGCCGAAAATTCTGACAAAAAACGGCGCTGTATAATGCTGATTTTTTCCATAACCCTGCACAACATTCCCGAAGGGATGGCGGTTGGCGTCGCCTTCGGTTCTCTTAAATACGGGCTCAAAGGCGCCACCCTGGCCGGAGCCTGTCTGCTTGCTTTGGGCATAGGGCTGCAAAATTTCCCCGAGGGCAGCGCAGTAAGTCTGCCGCTGATGCGTGAAGGATATTCACGCAAAAAAGCCTTTTTTTACGGCCAGCTCAGCGGCATTGTGGAACCCGTTGCCGGGGTTCTGGGATCACTGCTGGTGCTGTGGGTAAGGTTCCTGCTCCCCTATCTGCTCTCCTTCGCCGCAGGCGCCATGATTTACGTAGTGGTTGAAGAGCTCATACCCGAAAGCCAAACAAACGGCAGAAAGGATCTGATGGCTCTGTTTACCCTGTTCGGCTTCTCGGCAATGATGCTGCTGGATATAGCGCTGGGGTAACAAACAGGTTCTAAAACAAATAGTCTTGTCCCCTGCGATATCTTGCATAATCTATTCTATGAAATCTGCCCTTGGCGCCAGATCCTCCGTTGCACTGAAATTCAATTCTACCAATCGCGCCCACATAACAGAGCCGCTTATTTTTCTTCAATGAAACGATATTATCCTCGATGCTTTCCGGCAATCCGAATTCCCCAAAGCTGTAACCCTCGGTTTTCGCATCAGACAGAAACGCCTTCCTTGTTTTATTGTCTTTAAGATGAACGTAAATTTTGCCATGATATAACTTTCTTAGATTTTCCAGTGTTCTTTCCATTTTGTTTCCTCCAATAAATATAACTATCAGAGTTCATAAAAAATATCCCATCGTCACCGATAGGATGCAGAAGGCTTATATACGATCCTATCGGTCAAGCTTTAGCACCTTACCAAACGGCAGGTTGCTGTGCGGTCAACGAGCTTGTCTCTCACGCACTCTTGATAGTAATTGTGTTGTAACATAAAATTATTTATCAATAATACTATTGATTTTCCAGCATTAAATGATAAAAAAGCTTATTTTTCTTTTTTCAATCGTTGTTATTGTACCCCTTAATCTTTTTTATTTTGATTGTTATAAAGATTAGCTCTTCTTCTGGCTGCATCCCGCTTTATAAAATCTCTTCTTTCTTTGGGTGTGCTTAACTTCATAACTGTTTCTAAATGTTTTGTCATATCATCAATCGGCGGGTCAGGCGGTGTTAGCTTTCTAACGATCGCAGAACCACCCCATACTAAAAAAAATATAATTATAAGTGCAAGCTCCATATTATTGCCTCCTAATTTTGTTTTTTGAACTATATACTTCTTATCCTTTCATCAAACATTTTGAAAATCAGCTGCTATCGCTATAGCAAAAAAACATTTTTGTTCCCTCCAACAGAATAATATTACTATCAGAGTTCATAAAAAAATATCCCATCGTTACCGACAGGATATATACGTCTCACATATGATCCTATCGGTCAAGCTTTAGCACCTTACCAAACGGCAGGTTGCTGTGCGGTCAATGAGCTTGTCTCTCACGCACTCTTGATAGTGTCTATATTGTAAAACAAATGTATTTATTTGTCAAGGGTAATTATTTTATTTCTCCAAGGTCTTCATTGTGGGAAAGAGCAGCACGTCTCTAATGGAATAGCTGTTTGTGAGGAGCATTACCAGACGGTCGATACCGATGCCGATGCCGCCCGTGGGGGGCATGCCGTACTCAAGAGCGCGGAGGAAGTCCTCGTCTGTGTGGTTGGCCTCCTCATCGCCCTGGGCGAACAGCTCCTCCTGAGCCTCAAAACGCTCCCGCTGATCGATGGGATCGTTCAGCTCCGAATAAGCGTTGGCAAACTCTCTCCGGGTGATAAACAGCTCAAAGCGCTCCACAAGGTCAGGTCTGCCGGGCTTTTTCTTGGTCAGGGGTGATATTTCAATGGGATGGTCTATGACAAAGGTGGGCTGGTCAAGGTGCTCCTCAACGAATTCCTCAAAGAACAGGCTGAGCAGGTCGCCTTTTTTGTGGCGGGGCTCATACTCAATGCCCTTTTCGTCCGCAAGCGCCTTAGCCTCTTCAAAGGTGATGGCGTCAAAGTCGATGCCGGAATACTGCTTGACAGCCTCGGTCATTGTGATGCGTGCAAACGGCTTGTCAAAATCTATGACCACGGCGTTTTCATCCGTGCCATACTTGACGATGCTGGTGCCCAAAACCGTTTTTGCCACATAGCGGAAAAGGTTCTCGGTCAGATCCATCATGCCGTTGTAATCGGTATAGGCCTGATACAGCTCCATGAGGGTAAACTCCGGGTTGTGCTTTATGTCGCAGCCCTCGTTGCGGAACACGCGGCCGATCTCATAAACGCGCTCCATACCGCCCACTATCAGCCTCTTTAAGTAGAGCTCCAGGGAAATGCGGAGCTTGAGATCCTCGTCAAGGGCGTTGTGGTGGGTGTTGAAAGGCCTTGCCGCAGCGCCTCCGGCGTTGTGGACAAGGATGGGGGTCTCCACCTCCATAAAATCCTCGCCGTCCAGATAATTGCGGATAGCGCGGATGATCTGGGAACGCTTGTAGAAAGTGTCCTTTACGTCGGGGTTCATTATCAGGTCAAGGTAACGCTGACGGTAACGGGTGTCCGTATCCGTCAAGCCGTGGAACTTCTCGGCAAGGGGCAGCAGAGATTTTGCCAAAAGCCTTATCTGCTTCGCGTGCACGGAGATCTCCCCCCTGCGTGTGCGGAAAACAAAGCCTTTGACCTCTACTATATCGCCGATATCCCATTTTTTGAACTCGGCAAAATTGTCCTCGCCGATATCGTTTATACGCACATACACCTGCATACGTCCGCTGCGGTCATGCACGTCGATAAAGTTTGCCTTGCCCATATCTCTGCGGGACATCATGCGGCCGCAGATGGAAACGTCCGTATTCTCAAGCTCGTCAAATCTCTCGTTGATTTCCGCGTTCGTAATGGACTGCTCAGCAAGGGTGATCTCAAAGGGATCCTTGCCCGCCTCCTGCAAAGCGCAGAGCTTTTCGAGCCTTATCTGTCTCAGGGCGTTGGTATCCTGAATTTCTTCTGCTTCAAGCTCACCGACCTGATTGTTCAATTCCTCTGTCATATTTTCAGCTTTCCTTTCAGGTTTTTCGCAACCGTGTTGATTTTAACAACGACTTATTTCGTTTTGAGTATCTTAAATGTCACTGTTCCGTTGGGTATCTCTACCTCAACCTTTTCGCCGACCTTTTTGCCAATCAGAGCCTTGCCGATAGGTGAATCGGCGGTAATAACGCCGTTAAAGGGATCCGCCGAGCCTTTGCCCAGGATCTTAAAGGTCATCTTCTTTTTGAGGCTCAGGTTTTCCACGTCCACCTCAGAGCCGATACCGACTACCTCGGAGCTTATGGAGGACTCGTCCAGAATAGTGGCGTTCTTTAGCTCCTCCTCGATCTTAGCTATCTGAGCTTCCAGCTTAGCCTGGTCGTTCATAGCCTCATCGTATTCGGCGTTCTCTGACAAGTCGCCGTGGGAACGGGCCTCTTTTATTTTTTCGGCTATTTCGTCACGGCCGACGGTTTTGAGCTGGGTAAGGGTTTGAACCAGCTCCTCATATTTTTCTCTTGTGAGCACTGTTGCATTGTTCATGATAACTACAACTTCCTTTCACTATATACGAGATAAAATAGCGCACTATTATGCTGATTATAAATTATATTAAATAATACTAAAAAAGTCAAGGGCTGCGGCAAACATTGAACCAAAAGCGCGGATTTTATTTTTTAAAACGCAAAAAATCCGCCACTCTTTTAAACAGCGATTTCTTCTCCCGGCTGTCTTTCTCCTCTCCCGGTTTGATCTCCACCGTCCGCGCCGCCAAAAGAGCTGTTTCTCCGATACATTTTTTGTCGTGAAAAAACTTCACTGTACCCACTATTTTCCCTGCCTTTACAGGGGCATATTCATAAGGCTTTAACGAGATACTGTACGAAAAAAATCCCTCCGTGTCTGTAACCGCTCCGATGGGCTCACCCGCCGTTTCCACCGGTACAGCCGCCTCCTGTCCGCCAAAGATCTTAAGCTTTACGTTTGAAACATCGCAGGTGAGTTTTTTTGCCGTAACACGGGAAAAACCGTAATTGAGCAAAGCTATATGGTCGTTCCAGTCATCCGGCGCGTTGAGGGTCACCGCCACCAGCGTGACCCCGTTCCGCTCCGCGGCCGACACAAGACACCTGCCGCTGCTTTTAGTAAAACCGGTTTTTATTCCAATGGCATCCGGGTATCTGCTTAACAGGCTGTTGTGGTTTGAGAGCACCCTTCTGTAAGGCGGATTA
>CAMOTT010000098.1 GCA_946626015.1 uncultured Clostridia bacterium
CTGATAACCGTCAGGATCTTTGCCGTAACGATAAAATGAATGATTGTTGTTGCATTTCGGGCATGTAATGTGATAAGATTTCATCACGAGAATCTCTCTTTTCTTAGGAGTACTTTGTTTTTGTGGTGAAACCATTGTACCATAAGCCTTGAGAGGTTCTCAACTTTCATTTAAGTTTACAATACGCTTCGGCGCATAAGGAGGAACGACGATGAAAAAGATATATGAAAAACCTGAACTGATCGTTGAGTCTTTCGACGTGGAGGATATCATCACCGCATCCGGGCTTGTCACCGTAAACGGCGGAAAAAGCGGCATGGAGCAGAATATCAATATCAACGATATGTTCCCCTGGTAATAAAGCCGATCGCACTTATTAAAAAAAGGCTGCCGTGGATCTTTCCATGGCAGCTGATTTTTTATGCGTACATACTATTTGCTTTCATATAGTCGTAGATCATTTTTCCGTGTGACTGTTCTTCTTTTTGAATGTGATTCAATGTGTCTCTGACGGTGCTGTCGGCAAACTCGAAAACGCAGGTATCGTACATATGTGACGCGCCTTTTTCAGTCGCCAAAAGATCAGTGCAAAGATAACAGTCGGATTGTTTTTCCGGAGTATTGCTGATTGAATAATTCGCCGTAAACGTCGGCTGCTGCTTGCTTTGACCGCCGGGTGCGGGAACAGAACCATTCTCTATCTGCGTTAAAGTATCAAGATGCTTCTGCTCATCCGCGGCTATTTGACTAAAAAGCGCTTTGAGCTGTTCGTCCTTAGCGCACGCAGAATGTTTTGTATACTTGTCGATACAAAGCTGCTCCTGACCCTTGAGATCATTCAATAAACTTTTTTCCTTTTGCGTTAAATTCATAATATTCACCTCGACAGTAGTATTTGCCGCCGAGGGAATATTATTCATATGCCAGATCACAAAACGGATCTTTTTGCGTCATTCCTGAAATTTTGGGTTTTATTTGCCAACGGGATCACATTTGAATATCAACACTGTAATGGGCATTATCGTCCCATATATCTGTGCACCACCGGCCACGCTTTATCCGCGTAGAAGCGGTGCCCCTCGTCACCGATGACATGGGTCAGACGATCGGCGCACCCCATTGCTTCGTAGGCTCTTTTCCCCTGCTCGAAGCACTCTTTTGCTCCACCGAGAGGGAATATTTTATCCTCCGCGCCGTTGACCTGCACGTAGTATTTTGGACACGCCATTGCAAGGAGATCGCCCATATCAAAAAACAGGCCCATACGCGGCACATAGTTGCAGGAGCAGTGATGCATATCACCGATAGAATCTTTAAACGTGCACACAGCGCAGGAAGGCATGGCGAGCTTGATGCGATCCTCCAGCGCGGCAGCGTAAGCCGTCGCCGTGCCACCGCCTGAATTGCCAACCAAACAAACTGCGTCCACGTCCACCTTGTCCGCAAAATATGTTTCCGCAAGATCGATCATCCGGCAAACGTCCCAAACACGCTCGCCAATCGTCGTGCGCCCCATGAGCAGCGCTGTCATCGCAGGCTCAAGGCAGGCATCCTGCGCCTTGTTGGGGTTTCTGAGTTCCCCGAAGGAGCGCTGTTCCATGGCGATCGCGGCATAACCTTCTTTGACTGCGCGGATGCAAAAGTCGCGGTTCCCGTTTCGGATGGACAGTTCATCCTTTTCCCGGAGCACATGTCCAAGAGAAATATACATACCGGGAGAGTGTCCTTGCAGGCAGATCATCAGCGGCGGTTTCTTTACGCCCTCGGGCAGCAACAAATGAGCCGGTACGAAATAGCCGGGCTCTGTCTGAAAAGTAAAGCGGAGCTCAGTAAAACCATCATGGGTCTTTTCCCATTCGACACAAAGGCTCATGTCGGCAGGCAAAAGCCTGTCCATACCAAGCAGCTCCCGAAGCTTCTCCCGCGCCGTTTCCTGCCATTCTTTCAGGTCGCCTCCATCATAGCTCATGGACGGCTTGACTTGTCGAAATAATTCACGCTCGTAGTCATATGTGCATTTCATGCAGCACACCTTCCTCACATTTAAATAAAACTCAATCCGGTTCGGAATCATTTATATTTTTGCATAAACACTTTTTTCTGTCAATATTATTTCCCCATATTATGAAAAATGTAAATGAAGTAAACTTATCTTTGCCCGGTATAGGGCAGACCTTTTTTACGAAGACGCGCCCTGCTCTGCAATTATTTTTTCCACCTGTTCCTTGTTTGCAAACAAGGTGCAGCCCCCTGCGTGATCGTCCTTGAGCAGACCCTGTGTGTTCAGCGCGTAAAACAGCGGAGAGCGCAACGCCTCCCGTATGGAGGAGTCGCGGACGTTACAGTCTGAATAGGGCGAAAACGGGCACGGTTCCGCGCCGCCGTGGGCATTGATGTGGAAGAAGCCTCTCCCTGCCGCAACGCAGCCGCCGGATGTCTTTTCGTCACCGGGGAAGGAGATGTATACCATATTTGACTTTTTCCTGCGCAACGTGCGTATTCTTTGCCTCATCCATTCCCGCTCCGGCTCATCCGGCGCGGCGTCGGTCTCCCCGTCCACAGGAACATATTCCACGTAGATAATCGCTTTACATCCCATTTCGGACAGGAAGGTGACGAATTTGTCTGAATACACCTCTTCCATATTTCCCCTTGTCACCGTAACGGAGGCTCCGAAAACCACGTTCTTTGCCCGCATTTTCTGCATGGCGGCATCAATTTTTTCATACACGCCCTCTCCGCGGCGACTGTCGGTGATCTCTCTGTCGCCCTCAATGCTGATAACGGGCAGCAAATTTCTGTTCCGGTCAAAAAACGCAAGGTATCTGTCGTTGATGCAGGTGCCGTTGGTAAAAACCGGGAAAAGGATATCCTTGTGGCCGGCAGCGGTTTCCAACACATCACGGCGCATCAGCGGCTCTCCTCCCGCAAGAAGAATAAAGCTTATGCCCATTTCTTCCGCTTCGGTAAAAATACGATCCCATTCACCGGCGCTCAGCAATCCGGCAGCCTCCTCATCGCCGCAGGCATTGTTGGCGCGGGAATAGCAACCGGCGCAGTGAAGATTGCAGCGGCTGGTGATGCTGGCTATCAGAAACGGGGGAATATGTTCGCCGTTTTTCTCTGAAGCCCTGCGCTTTCGGGATGCTTTTGACGACGCCCTTGCAAAGGAGCGCATAACCTCCGCCTCCCGTTTGTTTTTCGCGGTCACCCTCAGAGAGTTGAGAACCACCTTCGTCACGCCGCGGGTCATGTACGTTTGAATGTTCATAAGCTTCTCCTTATCCGATCACATATGTTGCCATATAAATCCAATCTTCCGGCTTTGATAGCTCAGGGGCGTTGATTTCAAAAACGGTCTTTATGCCGCAATGCAGCGTATTTATCGTCCATCTTCATCACCTCTGATGCAATTATATCGCACGCGACATAATTTGTCAAGCCTTTTTTCCAAATTGAACATAAATTTTTTCCGCTTTCAAAATAAAGTCAAGACCACCCGTAAAACGGGTGGTCTTGACTTTATCCCCCGGCAGCCTTGGCGCAAGAGATTCAGCGACGCTTTACGAACCAATGATATTAAATAATTGCCAAATAATTGCCCTGCCCAAAAGCAGCTTTTTCCTCTTCTTGCTCTTGAAATGACGGCGCGATTATCATATAATAAATCCATATTAAAACGAGCCTTGATTTGTTCCGGGCTTATTGCTAAAAAGGACGGTGCGACTAATGAAAAGCAAAACAACGGGGATACTGTCGTTGCTTTTGATCCTGTGTCTTATTCTGACGGCCTGCGGAAAACAGGAAGCAGAAACCACAACCACAAATAACAGCGGATCCACTGATCTGCGGCTTGAGAGAACCGATTGGGCGGACGATGTAAAAAAGGCGCTGAACGATTTTATCGACACCTACGGCGCCCAAGGCAAAAAGGCTGTCGAAAAGCCCTATGTGGTTTTTGACTTTGACAACACAACTTCGATCTTTGACGTTGAAGAGCAGCTTGCAATATATCAGCTTCAGGTCATGGCGTTTGCTTTTACCCCGAATGAGAGCAGGAATATATTGCTCACAGATCTTAAAGAGCCGGACAAGGATCTTACCGAATACGGTTACGGCGAAGGCTCGCTCAACGATTGGGCGGATGACATTTCCGCCGCGTACTCAGCGCTCTGGTCGGCCTACGGCCCGTTTACGGCAAAGGGAGTCTCTGACGATGTCCTTGATAAAATGTATGCGGACAAATACTGGCAGGAATTTGCAACTAAGATGCGCGCCCTCTATTCTCTTGTTTACGATGTGCAATCCTCAAGCATTGCCTATCCCTGGATCACCTATTGGTTCACCGGCATGACCGAGGAGGAAGTTTACAGCCTTGCCAAAGCGTGTTTCGTTAAGTATAAGGAGCCGGACACCTCCACGGTAACCTGGACAAGTCCGAAAAATCTTGCCTCAAAAACCGGCGTGGTTACCTATGAATGGATCTCCGGCGTTCAGGTGAGCGAAAATCTAAGGGAACTCTGGCGCGCCCTTAAAGAAAACGGCATCGACATCTGGGTTTGTTCCGCCTCCTGCACAGGAGCCATCCGCGCGGCCATTGATGTTTTCGGCCTCCATAACTACTGTACCGGTATGATAGCCATGACAAACAAAATGGATGAGAACGGAATATATTGCGCCGAATATGACTTTGAGTCGGGCTGCGGTTTTTATGCCGAAAACGACTCCCAATGGAAGCGTATGGACAGACCCACAAAAGCTCAGACTCAGGGCAAAGGCAAGGTCACTGCCATTTCCAACGCGATATCCCCGGATTACGGCGGACGTGGACCCATTGCAGGCTTTATGGACTCCACCGGCGACTTCAATTTCTGCACAGAATATGAAACGCTGAAGCTGGTGGTCTGCTTCAACCGCGCCAACCGCAAGGTCACCGATGGCGGCGGTCTTATCGCTGAGGTGGCAATAATGCAGCGCGACGCTTTGGGTTACGACCTCGCCAAGGCAAACGAAGCCGGGGACACCCTTTATGTGCTTCAGGGCAGGGATGAAAACGGCAAGCGATCATTGCGCAACAGCAACAAGACCATCCTTCTGGGAGACTCCGAGGAGACCCTTTTCAAGAATTCCGACAACGATGCTCAGCTCCAAAGAATGATTGACGACGGCATGAGCACAAAGGACGTTTTAAATACCTGGTCCATTAAAAAGTCGGCGGGCGAAAACGGTTTTAACTTTAACACCGGATTTCTCACCGAATATGACGGCTACCATTCTCACAAGTGAACCGGGCGGCCGCCTATACGGCTTTATGTTCGGCTTTTCTCCGGACAACGTAAATTGTTGCAAAAACGATTTGACATTAACAGGATATAATGGTATAATTAAAAGGTGAAAAAGCCTTTACAAAGTATGTGAAAGAAGGAACGGCGATGAAAAAAGCATATGAAAAGCCATAACTGATTGTCGAAACCTTCGACATTGAGGATATCATCACCACGTCCGGGCTGGACACCGTAAACGGTGGCAAAGGCGGCATGGAACAGAATAATCAATATCAATGATTTGTTCCCCTGGTAACCGCCGGGCAAGGGGCAATGATCGCGCAAAAATTTGTAAGGGTCTAAAAAGTATTATCAAACGATCGAGTTGAATTTATTTATGAAAAAAAGATTTATCATTATCACGGCGGCAGTGCTCCTGCTGCTTTCCGGATGCGCAAAAAACAGCGTTACGGATGAGACCTCGGCTACCTCCGGGGCGCCCTCCGATGTTTCTACGGAGCAAACCGTTACCGAGCCGGTAACGAAAACCGGGGAACAGGAAAGTACAGCGCCCTCAAAGAGCAGTCAGTCGGTGGAAAAGGCGACCGCCCCGGCAAACTCAAAGCCTGCAGCCTCTGCCAAAGAGCAAAGCACTACTGCAAAGGCGGCTGAAAATGCGACCTCTGCAACCGGAGCTTCAAAAGCCGGCACAACAAGGGCTGCCGCTTCAACTACCAAGCCTTCGACTACCAAGCCTTCATCTGCGGCCGCAGCGACCACTACGCAGCGTTCCGGGAGCTCATCCGCAGCCACAAACACCACCGCTCCTTCCACATCCACCTCACCCACAGCATCAACCTCATCCGCAGCTCATGATAATATTACGCTGCCCACGACCGACAACAACAAAAACAAATATGAGCTGCCCATTATCCCATTGAATTAAGGAGGAATAACCATGAAAAAAATGTTTGCATTTGTTGCCGTATTGCTTGTGCTTACAGCTTTCAGTATAACGATGTTCGTACACGCCGGCGATATGCCCGTTATCCCGCTGACTGGCGCTTCCAAGCCATCTGAAAGTATTTCCGAGGTCAGCAGTGATTATGAGGTGCCGATAGACACCACGACAGCTCCGTTGAGGATCAGCGAAAGAACCCTTAAAATGACTTATAAATCCACCGACTACCTGACCGCCAGCGCAAAAGTCAAATGGTCAAGCAGCGATACGGATGTTGTCACCGTTGACGAAAGCGGCAACCTGACCGCTGTTGGCAGAGGCGAAGCGACCATCACCGCCACAACAAGGGACGGCAGAACCGCCACCTGTGAGGTAACTGTGCGTTATACTTTTGTGCAGGTGCTTATCCTTATCTTCCTGTTCGGATGGATCTGGTATTAAATCAAATATCAAAAAGCGAGCCTGTAAGCGCTCCGAAAGGAATGCTCACAGGCTCTTTTTTGCCTCTTTAAAAGTTTATCAATTTTGTTTCAACTCAAACTCATCTGCTCAGCAGAAGCCTGATCACAGCCGTTATATAGTTGATCAAGGCGCGCAGAGCGGTGAACACTGTCTTTTGCGGCGCTGTGTCCCCATCCCTTATTTGGGCGCCGGAGGGGTTGCAGTTTTCCTCCGTCATCGGGAACACGTTATACTGCCCTCCGCTTTCCATAACCATAAACCGCGGGTAGTCCGGGTCGCTGTTCACGTTAAAGCCCGGCACTCGGCAGATGGCGTTCAGCAGCGGATGCAGGCTGTTCCAAAAGGAGTTGTGTTTATAATTCTTGATGTACCATGTGGTGTCCTTGAGCAGCGCCGTTGAGTCGTCCACCTGCTTATCCGGGGAAATATAAGCCGGATCGGCCTCGGCAAGATAACTGCCGCCCAGATCAGCGTCGCAGTCGCTGACCGTCGCGCCGAAGGATTGTTTTTTCAGCCCGGTAAGACCATCGGACAGGCTGCGCGCCGACTCATCCATGGGGTAGGCGGTAAAGCCGTATTTGCAGACAGCGGCAACCTGAACCGACGCCTGCCGCATTTCATTTATTACCGTTTCGCTGTTGAGCTGAACTTCTGCGCGGTAACGGTCGATCTTTTCGATGAGCTTTTCGTATTTCTCCCTGTCGCCCTCTCCCCCGAAAATATAGGCCTTTGCCTGCTCGAATTTTTCATTTACCATGCTCCAATATCCCGGACAGGAAGCAAAGGTGTCCTTGGTAAAGCGCAGTATGGCGGTATCGCGGATATGCTCGTAAATGTTTTGCGCAAGCCCTGCCGTGATCTCGATGCCGTAGGTTTCCCTGAGCAT
>CAMOTT010000099.1 GCA_946626015.1 uncultured Clostridia bacterium
TGCCTGTTCCGCCTGCCATAATGGTTGCGATCACCATATCTGCCACCCTTTCCGGTTATTTGTTATTTTTTATTTCCGTTTATCATATCTTCGTATATTCCACAAACCTCGTCGGCTGTGCCGTTGGCGATTATCCTGCCGTGGTCGAGGATGATGGCGTTGTTGCAGAGCCTGCGCACCTGCTCGGTGTTGTGCGAAACGAAAAGCACCGTAACGCCCTTGTCGAACATACTCTGGATCTTTGCCTCGCTCTTTATCCTGAACTTGGCGTCGCCCACGGACAAAACCTCGTCCAGTATCAATATCTCCGGTTCCACCGCAGTCGCTATGGCAAAGCCCAGTCTCGCGCGCATACCGGAGGAGTAGTTCTTCACCGGAGCCTCTATGAAATTTTCCAGCTCGCAGAAGGAGAGGATCTCATCATACTTTGACTCTATGTACTTGCGTGAATAGCCCATCGTGGCTCCGTAAAGGAAGATATTCTCCCTGCCGGAATAGTTCATATCAAAGCCCGCGCCCAGCTCAAGCAGCGGAGCGAGAACGCCGTCCTTTTTTACTGTGCCCGTAGTGGGTTTCATCACCCCGGCAATGACCTTCAGCAGGGTGCTTTTGCCCGCTCCGTTAAAGCCCAGTATGCCCAGACGCTCGCCCTTATTTACGGTAAACGAAATATCTCTCAACGCCCAGAACTCGGTAAAATTCAACTGGCCTTTAAAGAATTTTATAACGTATTCCTTAAGGTTGTCTATTTTTTCCTTGTTCATGTTGAACATCATGCTTACGTTGTCCAAAACTATTGCGGGTTCACTCAAAGCAGGTCGCCGCCTTTCGCTATATATGAAGAATGAATTTATCTTGCTTCTTAAAGAATATGAGCGTACCGAGCAGCAGCATAACTATGCTGAAGCCGAGGGAGTACCAGAACCAGTGCCAGTTCCACATCTCACCGAAAAGCACGCAGCTCCTGAACATTGAGACTATTGAATACATGGGGTTTGCCAGCAGCGCCCTCTGCACCATGGGGGAAACCTTCAACGTCTTTACATTGTAAAAAATGGGCGTAAAGTAGAATAGGAGCATACAGAACACGTCGTAAAGGTATTCTATATCCTTAAAGAAGACCGACAGCGTGGCAAGAATAAGCCCCACGCCAAGGCAGGTTATAAACAAGATCACCAGGGGCACCCACGCCAGCAGAGCGTAAGGCGTGACCCTCATGGGAGTGTCGGTAAATACGATAAAATAAAAGATAAAGCCCACCAGCACCACGAGGGAAATGAGGAAGGTCACAAAGGTGGAGATAACGTTTGCCAGAGGGTAGATATACTTTGGCACATACACCTTTTTGATCACCGAGGCGCTCAGGGTGATGGAGCGCATGGCTCTCTTTGTGGACTGGGTATAGAACTCATACAGCAGGCGGCCGCAGAGCAGGTATGTAGGGTAGTTCACCAACGCTGCGGACTGATTGCCAAACATTCCGCCAAACACCAACACCAGCACTATTGTAGTGAGCAGGGGCTGGAGGAAAGTCCAGAATATTCCCAGCACGGAATTTCTGTATTGAATTTTGATGTTCTTTACCACTATCTCCCTGAGCAGATAGCGGTACCTGTACAAATCTTTAAACATTATATCCCGTTCCTTCAATAACTATTGCGCCCTGTCCGCCTTGCGCCATTTTCTGAAATAGCTGAGCATGGACTTCATCTGTATAAGCATAAGGCGCGTATTCTTGCGGCTGTCGTGATCCCACTCATGGTAAACGATAACATCGCTGTATTTTACGGCTCTGCCGTACTTTCTGAACGTGCGGGTAAGATCCGCGTCCTCAAAATACATAAAATATCTCCCGTCAAAGCCGCCAACCTTTTTGAGCAGCTCCGTGCGCACCATCATAAAGCACCCGGAGGCGTTTTCGATATCAAAGGGTTTGACGGTATCCTGATCCCTCATGGCAAACTCATCAAGGGTCTTAAGGCAGGGCTTCCCCCTGAGCTTGCTGGCCGCGAGGTATTTTATGGAGGGATCCCTCAGCCCCAGGATCTGATCCCTGCCGTCGGGGAAGCATATCTTGGGCGAAAGCAGAACAACGTCCTCATTATCATCAAGGAATGCCGCCATTGAGGAGATAACATCCGTCCTGATGGATATATCCGGGTTTATGAAGACGTGATATTTGGAATCGAGCCTGTCAAGCACCGCGTTGTGCCCGGCGCCGAAGCCGATATTGGCTCCGCTTTCGATAAGCTCGACCTGTTTATAGCCTTTTATGAGCTCCAGCGTGCCGTCGGTGGAACCGTTATCCACCACATATAGTTTGAAATCAACGCCCTTTGTGCACTCAAGCACAGTGTCAAGGGTGTTTTTTATTTTTTTAGCGTTGTTATAAGTGACTATGCATCCGGTAACCGAATACTGACCCATTTGCAACCCATCTTTCTTTAGAGATGACCTTTAATAAAGCCTGAGCCTTCGCGCAAGCACGTCCTTTATTATGGCTGCGCGCCAGCGTATCTTCTGCATCGGAGCGGTTTTGCCCCCCGTAACAGTGCCGCCGTGGCGCCGGTATATTATCAGAGGTTCGTCCAAAAACTCCACCCTGCCCTTTATGGAGGCTATAATTCCTATCCACTGATCGTGCATGGGAAGATCCTCCGGAAACGGGAGGATATATTCACTGAGCCGGGCGTCAAACGCCATGCAGCAGCCTACGTATGAATTCCTTATGATATTTGCCAGCACCCCCGGCCTTGTGCCGTGGGCTTTAAAAAACGAGGGTTCGGTAATGTTGAGATCCCCATCCCCCACCTGAGCGTCGTGGAGCACCGCCATTGCGCCGCCGTCTAATTTTTCGGTGACCCGGCTGACCTTTTGGGGCAGCCAGACATCGTCCTGATCGCACAGGAAGATATACTCGCCGGAGCAATGTTTTATGGCGTTCTCAAAGTTCTTTATTACTCCCCTGCCGGGGCCTTTGATGTATTTTACCCGGCTGTCCGCCGCCGCGTAAAATTCGGCTATTCTTTCGGTATCTCCCCCGGGGAGGTCGTCCGAAATAATGAGCTCGTCCTCACTGCCCAGCTGGGGCAGAATAGAATCAAGCTGTTGGGAAAGATATTTTTCGCCTTTGTACGCGGCAAGGGCCACGGATATTTTTTTACCGTTCATTTAAACAAAATCCCCCGGTACGGCCCGCGCTGCCGCCGGACCGTCCTTGTTATTATGACCGCTTTTCAGCAATATGGTTTTCAATGAAAGCCGAAAAATACGCAAAAAGCGCACTTTCTCACAATCTGCCATATATTATACATAAATAAAGCGCCATTGTCAAACTCTGCCGGCGGCAGGCAAAACCTGAACGGCGGCGAAAGCAAGTATAACGGTTTCATAAACGGGAATTGACAAGCAATTTCGAGCTGTGGTAAAATCAAACTGCAATCTATCATAAAGGGAGTGCTAAAATGAAAAAGGCTTTTAAAGTGATATTCAAAATCATCGCGATCATACTCGCGGCGGTCATTCTGCTTGTGGGCGGATACCTTGCCTATGTGTTCATCTCCTTCCACCGCATCGGAAACATGGATCTGGAGGTTCACAACAGCATTGAGACCGCCGCGCAGAGGAACAACGAGTATAAAATAGTCTCCTACAACATCGGCTTTGGCGCCTACGAAGCGGACTACGGGTTCTTTATGGACGGGGGCGACCAATCATGGGCGTGGTCAAAGGAGCGGCTTGACAAAAACCTCAAGGCCATTTCCGAATTTCTAAAAAAACAGGACGCGGATTTATATTTTGTACAGGAGGTGGACATTGACTCCACCCGAAGCTATCACTTTGACGAGAGGGAATACCTCACCTCGGCTTTGGAGAACATGGACTGCACCTTTTCGCAGAACTATGATTCCCCCTTCCTTTTCTATCCCTTCACCCAGCCCCACGGCGCGTCAAGGTCCGGCCTGATGGTCTTTTCTGATTGCGATATCACCTCC
The DNA here is from genome assembly GCA_946626015.1 of uncultured Clostridia bacterium. Classification (GTDB taxonomy): domain Bacteria; phylum Bacillota; class Clostridia; order Oscillospirales; family Acutalibacteraceae; genus JAAZFZ01. Next base: position 3,996 of record CAMOTT010000099.1, read on the forward strand.
GCCCGGCGCGTGGAGCTTCCCATCGAGAGCGGCTTTACCAAGTTCTTGGATCTTGACCGTTGTTACAGTAAAAACCGCATAAAAGTTGCAGACGGCAAGGAGCTTGTCGCTTACAATTTCCACCTTTCCGCCTACACCTCGGACGGCACCATTGCCAACGAGCAGCTTGAGATAGTGCTCTCCGACGTTCAGAAGGAATACGAAAAAGGCAATTACTGCATAGTGGGCGGCGATTTCAACAAAGATATTCTGGGGAATTCCTCCGTCTATTTCGGAAAAGCCGACAAAGAATACACCTGGGCTCAGCCTATTCCCAAGGACGTTCTGGGAAAATATGACGTTGAGCTTGTGGCTCCCATTAACGAAGCAAAACCAGTTCCCAGCTGCAGAAACGCCGACTCGGCCTACCACTCGGGGCAGTATGTACTGACCATAGACGGCTTCCTTGTCACCCCTAATGTCAGTGTGATAAGCTCCGAAGTCATCGACACGGGCTTTGCCTACTCCGACCATAACCCGGTAAGCATGACTTTCTCGCTCAAATAATCAGCAAAAGGGTAAATAACCCGCTGCAGCCGAGGGGCAGGCTCCCCCCGGCTGCGGTTTTGTCTGAAAAACACCAAAAAATATGTGCATTTGACAAAAGAGTATGATATAATTATTTTATAAAAAGCTTGAAAGGAGATATACAAAAATGAAAAAAATCATTAAAGTTGCTCTGGCTTTTGCGCTGTGCGTCGTCCTGTGCAGCAACAGCGTTTCGGCCTGCCTTGTCCCCTACAGGATGGGAACCATCCCCAAAGTGGGCAGCAAGGTGGAGATCGTGGAAGAGAGCGAGGACAGCGTGACTATCCGCAAGACAGACGACGAGCCCTTCAAGGTCCTGATGTTTACCGACATCCACCTTGCCTGGCTCGATCCCAAACGTCCCCTTAAGCTGCACACACGCACTGTGGCGGAAATGGTGGACAACATCCGCCGTGAAAACCCGGATCTTGTGCTGCTGGGCGGCGACAACGTGACCAGCGGTTTCAACTTCTTCCGCTCCCGTCAGCTGGGCCGGATATTTGAAAAGCTTGGCGTTTACTGGGGCGGCGTTATCGGCAACCACGAGGGCGCGTCGTTTTCTATCCGCCGCAGCACCATGGTAAAGGTCTTCTCGTCATTTGATCACTGTCTGATGCGTCAGGGCAAAAAAGACGTGGACGGCGACTGCAACTACACTATCCGTATCCTGAACTCCGACGGTTCCCTTAAACAGGCTTTCGTTTGCTTTGACAGCTTTGATGAGATCACCGACGAGGCAAAGAAAGAGCTGGGGCACGATCCCGACGACACAGTTTATGACTTTGTCAAACAGTCTCAGATAGACTGGTACAAAGCCCAGATAGCCGATATGAAAAACACCTACGGCAGCTGCCCGTCCATAGCTCTGCTGCACATCCCCCTCACCCAGTACGCGGACGCCGCAAAAGCTGTTGAAAACGGCGAAGCCCAATTCCTCTGGGGCGACAGGCGCGAGGGTATTTGCTGCAGCTATTACGACAGCGGTCTGTTTGACGCCATCAAGAACTCCCGCAGCACTACGACAGTGTTCTGCGGCCACGATCACAAGAATAATTTCGGCGTGGAGTGGCAGGGAATCACCTTGAGTTACATCGAACCCTCCGGCTACGGCGCTTACGGCATGGCTGAAACGGGCGCGCCGGAATCCGAATGGCTGCAGGGCTTTACCAGACTTATGCTGGCCAATGACGGCACCTTCACCGTTGACCAGGTAAGAAACGCCGAGATAAAATAAGTTATTTAAAACAAAAGTTACCTCCGGTTATCCGGATAAAAAAAGCAGGGACTGCCCAAGCAGCCCCTGTTTTTTTATGCAAATCTTTTTTATGCCTTCTTCTTTGTAGCCGCCTTTATTACGAAGAGAGTGGCTATCATAAGAGCGATGGCGATGGGCAGCGAGATCCACGCGCTCTTGATAAAGCCGGCAAGGATGTAGCTCACGAAGGAGACAGCCGCGACAGTAAGAGCGTAGGGAAGCTGTGTGGAAACATGGTTGATGTGGTTGGACTGAGCGCCCGCGGAGGCCATAATGGTGGTATCCGAGATGGGTGAGCAGTGGTCGCCGCAGACCGCGCCTGCCATACAGGCTGAAACAGCGATGATTGTAATGCTGCCGTCGCTGGCGCTGAACACGCTGAGAACAATGGGGATAAGGATGCCGAAGGTGCCCCATGATGTACCTGTTGCAAACGAAAGTCCGACAGCGATGAGGAAGATGATAGCGGGAAGCAGCATCTTGAAGCCTGCCGCAGAACCTTCGATCATCTGTGAAATGAATATCTTTGCGCCAAGGCTGCCGGTCATGGAGTTAAGAGTCCATGCGCAGGCAAGGATAAGGATGGCGGGAACCATTGCCTTGAAGCCGTCCGGAATAGCGTCCATGCAATCCTTGAAGGAGATAACCCGGCGGCAAAGGAAGTAGATCACCGCGAAGATTATTGTAACGAAGGAACCGTATACAAGGCCCACGGAAGCGTCGCTTTCCGAGAAGGATGAAATAAAGTTGCGATAAGTCTCTGCGCTTGAATCAAAGAATCCGCCGGTGTAGATCATACCGATAATGCAGGATATGATAAGGAATATCACCGGGATAACAAGGTCGCAGACCTTGCCCTTGGGGTTGGCTTTCTCTTCGAGCTTCTCCTTGACCTTTTCCCCTGTTGTGAAGAGGTCGCCCTTGAGAGCGTTGGTCTCGTGCTTTTTCATGGGGCCGTAATCAAACTTGCCCACGGAAAGGACGATCATCATTACAATAGTGAGGATAGCATAGAAGTTGTAAGGGATAGCTTTTATGAAAAGGGACATTCCGCTTGTCGCGCCGGCGTCCTTTGCGAAGCCCGCCACAGCGGCTGCCCATGAAGAGATGGGCGCGATGATGCAAACGGGAGCGGCGGTTGCGTCTATAAGATAGGCAAGCTTTGCGCGGGAGACCTTCTTGTTGTCCGCCACAGGGCGCATTACCGAACCCACGGTAAGGCAGTTGAAATAGTCGTCGACAAAGATAAGCACGCCCAAAGCGATGGTGGCAAGCTGAGCGCCCACCCTTGTTTTGATGTGCTTAGCTGCCCACTTGCCGAAAGCGGCGCTGCCGCCGGTCTTGTTCATCATGGCAACCAAAGCGCCGAGAAGGACAAGGAAAATTACAATACCGATGTTCCACGAATCGGCAATGGTGGTAATAAAACCGTCGTTGAAAACGTGGACGATGGTTTTCTCAAAATTGAAGCTCGCATAGATAAGTCCGCCTGAAAGGATACCGATAAAGAGGGATGAATAAACCTCTTTGGTGATAAGCGCCAATACTATTGCGATAATGGGCGGTATAAGTGACCAGAACGTAGCGTATGCCTTGACATTCTCCCGCACTGTTGCAAGCGCGGTCTTGATGTGCTCCTCAAAACCTGCGTCGCCTGAGATATTGTTCGCATATGCGTCAACATACTCCTGGGCGGA
>CAMOTT010000100.1 GCA_946626015.1 uncultured Clostridia bacterium
CATGGACTCATAACACCTGGGCAGTATGTATGCTCTGTTGTATGTAGGGGTAAAAACGGTAAGCTGTGGCACAAAATCACATCCCTGTACTCTTACAATAAAAATCAGCCAGAAAATCGGCGTTGGCTTTTATGTCGAACCCTGTTCTGCGCATTTCCCCGGACTTGGGAGAACGCTGACGGAGTGGGGTATTCAATATCTTCTCCGCCCAGTTTTTACTGTTCCCCAAAGGCAGGCAGTAATACTCCGAAACGCCCAGATCAGACTCGCCGGGAACCTTATCGGAGGCAAAGCAGGGCAGATCTGCTGCCTGCGCCTCAACTATCGAAAGAGGCAGTCCCTCATACACCGATGGAAAAACAAAATAATCCGCCCCGTTCAAAAGCCTGTAAACATCGTTTCTCAGACCCGCGAATATAACAAAATCACCTAACCCCAGGTCAAGGACTTTTTTCTTTATGCCCTCCATCAACTCGCCCTCACCCACAAGCATCAGCTTTGAGTCGCCGTTGAGGGCGTGATAGTCGTTAAATATGTCTATCAAAAACGTATGGTTTTTCGGTTCGCAAAACCTGCCCACGTGCATAAGCAGCTTTGTGTCATCGGCTATACCGAACTCAGCTCTTACCTGCGCTCTTGTCTCTTCGGAATAATCATATTTCTCCGAAATTATGCCGTTCTTTATTATCACCGCGTCAGAGGAGCCGTAAAGCCAGTTTGCGGCCGGCGCTGAACAGGCAAATCTGTGGGTGGCGTTGGGCACGATCTTCTTTTTGCAATAGCTCTTATAGGCGTTTTCAACGAACGCCATTGCATCGGTACGGGTGTACCGGATAGTGTGGCTGTGCGCTATCCTCACGGGCACACCGGCCTTTTTTGCCTGCTTAAGGATTATACCCGTAGTTGTCTCCAGATGGGAATGTACGATTTTATACTCCGGGTGGGATTTAAAAAACCTGTAAAGGTTCCTCTCATATACCGGGGGCGTTACGGAGGTGAGGAATTTCATCCTGTATATCCTTCCGCCCAGCTCTTCGATCTCCTTCTGGAAATACATATCGTCAAACACGTTTACAAGAAAATCGAACTGTATCTTTGAGCGGTCTATGGAGCGGTAGATGTTCATAATAAGCGTTTCCGCTCCGCCGCAATTCATTGAGTGGAGCACGTGCAAAACTCTTATCTCTGACATACTGTCACTCCCCTTTAAATAAACTCCGGTCACATCAGACCGTTATATATTTCCGCCAGCTGTTCTATGACCTTATCCTTTGAATAGGGTTTGATCATTTCAACAGCCGCGGCTGACATTTTCGAGTAAAGCTCCCCGTCGTCTATGAGCTCAATTATGCGGTTTGCCATGGCCTGCCAATCATTCGGCTCCACCAAAAAACCGTTCACGCCGTTTTTGATCAAGGCGCGGTGCCCCCTGTTGTCCGCCGCGACTATGGGCAGACCGCAGGCAAGGGACTCCATAACGTTCACCGGCAGCCCCTCGCGCAGGCTGGAAACCGTTCCTATATCCGAAAGCTGTACGAGCTCCCTTGTATCAAGGCAGTCGCCCTTGAAAATAATATTCTTATCAACGCCCAGCTCAGCGGCAAGCTTTTGATATTCGCCTTTGAAATTATCAGGCCCCACCAGCAGAAGCTTCACGTTGCCGCATTGCTCTTTTACGGCCTTCACAGCCCTGATGAGCATACTCTGGTTTTTGTTCTCGTTGAGCTCGGCGACGTAGATCAGTATTTTGTCCCCGTCGCTGAATCCGTATTTCAGCCGCAGCAAGGACTTTGCTTCCGGGGAAACCGGGAAGAACCTGTCCGTATCGTACCCCACGCCGTTTACAAGCCTTGTATCCTTTGCGTAGAGGTGCTTTTTGGCAAAGGCGTAGTCCTCCTCGTTGATGGTTATAAGGCAATCGGTAACAAAAGAAAGAAACAACTCAATGGGATAATATACGCACCAATTAAACCTGGAGGCGCCTTTGTAAAAATGAAACCCGTGCGCAGTGTAGACCACTTTGGTTTTATTCTTTCTCGCTTTTAACGCCGCCAGCCTTGTGACCACTCCGCCGACAGGTGTGTGGCAGTGAACGATCTTGAAACCCTCACCGTCTATTATCCTTTTAAGTTGTTTATAAGCGTTATAATTTTTGATGTTCAGCGGAAACCGCTCAAAGGCTATGTCGTAATGCTTGTCCACGTCGGCCATGGGTATTTCCCCTAAGCTCGCCGTGCTGACCTCAAAGCCGTTGTCATGAAAAAATTTAAAGCAGGGCTGATGAAAATAAAAGAAATGTTTTGAGATTGTAGCTGTAAACAAAACCTTTTTCATGGCATTCCGGCAAACCGTAGATCGGTAAAGCACTTCCTCCGTATCTATTTTGTCAATCCGCCGCAAGGCAGGATGCTTCAGTCGTCATATTTGTTCCCGTTTTCGATAAAGTTCGGCACGATCTTTTTGAGCAGAGTGCGCACATTGTCCTCATTGACGTGCTTGAGCTCCTCAAGGGTCTTGAGTAAAATATCGTAATCGTTGAGAACGGGTATGGTCACAAAGATCTTGTTGTTGGCGGTCATCTGCCTGTCAGCCTGCTCCTCCTCCATGGAAAGCTCCTCATAGAGCTTTTCGCCGGGGCGGAGCCCTGTAAACTGGATATCGATATCCACATAAGGCACCATGCCAGAGAGCTTGATAAGGTTTTCAGCCAGAGACAGGATCTTTACAGGCTCTCCCATATCAAGGACAAAGATCTCGCCGCCCTTTGAAAGTCCGCCCGCCTGTACAACAAGCTGCGCCGCCTCCGGGATGGTCATGAAATAGCGGGTGATGTTAGGATCCGTAACGGTGACCGGGCCGCCGTATTCGATCTGTTTTTTGAAGATGGGGATAACGCTTCCGTTGGAGCCCAGCACATTTCCGAAACGCACAGCCGCGAATTTTGTATCCTCCGAAATGGAGTTGAAATACTGTATGATAAGCTCGGTGACGCGCTTTGTGGCGCCCATAACGTTTGCCGGGTTGACGGCTTTATCTGTAGAGAGTATAACAAAGTTTTTGACCTTGAACTCCGCCGCCACCTCAGCGGTATTGTAGGTGCCGAAGATGTTGTTCTTGACAGCCTCGCAGGGGCTCTCCTCCATAAGCGGCACGTGCTTGTGCGCCGCAGCGTGGAACACGATGGAGGGACGGAACTCCTGGAACACCTCCTTGAGCCTGGCCTTATCCTGAACGGAGCCTATCCTGATCTCGATCCTGGGCTTGCCCTCATAGATATAATCAAGGCTGTTTTTCAGCTCAAAGGCGTTGTTTTCATAATTGTCAAAGATGATGATTTTTGAGGGATTGTACTTTGCTATCTGCCTGCAAAGCTCGCTGCCTATGGATCCGCCGCCGCCCGTTACCAGCACCACGCTGCCCTCGATGTAGGCGCAGACCTTGTTGTTTAGCCTTACCTCAGGACGGGAGAGAAGATCCGTTATTTCCACGTTTCTGATGTTTTGCAGACCCTTTTTGTTGACAGTGCCAAGCTCCAGGAGCGAGGGGGTCACCTTGAGCTTACATCCAGTTGAAAGGGCTATCTTTGCTACGTCCGACTGACGCTTGCTGGAAGCGGAGGGGAAGGCGAGGATTATGGTATCTACTCTATACGCTTTAACAAACTCGGGGATCCTGTCGCAGCCGCCCACCACCGGGATGCCCGAAAGCCGCCTGTTCTGTTTGGATGCGTTATCGTCCACGAACACCACGGGCTTGCCCTTGCGGTAACCGTTGACCTCAAGCTCACCCATGACCATGGAGCCCATATTGCCGGCGCCGACTATCATGACCCGGGGTATTTTTTTGCCGGACTGATTGCTCTTAAAAATTATAGATCTGCGAACAACCCTGTACAGCAACCTGTTGGCGCAGCACAGGATCATAATAAGCAGCGTTGCGGTAACGTAAATAACAGGGGCAAAGTTGCTGAAGCCGAGGAACCTGATGTAGGCGAAGATTTTGTCCATACCAACGCAGGCAACGCTGGAAACAACAGTCGCCATCAGGCATTGGCTCAGCTCATAAGCTCCGGCATATTGCCACATACTGCGGTATAGCCCGAAGGCTCTGAACACAACAACAAACACTACTGAAACAAAAGGTATTCTTACCAATGAAAATTTCAGTAGAGCCTGAAGCGCGGGATTGCCGAACTCGAAATCCATCGCGATACAAACAGCAAAAATAAAGCTCAGGTTGATGATCAGTACATCAGTGAGCATCAAAATAATTTTTTTGGCAAGCAGGGAAACGCTGTTTAATTTTTTCAGCAATTCACACACCTCGGAATTATGTCATTAAAAGAATTATAAACAAAAATAAACTGATTTTAATTTAATCATATATTATTATAATACCCTACAAAAAGCTTTTAGTCAAGGAAAAACGCGCAATATATCTTCAAGCCTGCCGATTTTTATCGACAAACACCCTTTTTACCGCTAAAGAGTCGGAATTTTCCGAAACCTCACCCAAGCCAAGGAACCTCTCCGCATCCGAATAAACCGAATAAAATCCCGGAGCAAGGGAGCCCTTTAGCCGGGAGATCATAAGTTCGCCGCCGTTGCTGAAACGCACGGCCTGAGCCTCTGTGACTTTAACCTTTGGGTATGTCAAGGCCTTGTCAACGGGGATCACCGCCTCGCTCAGCCTGCCCTCCGCGCTAAGCACTTCAAGCTCCTCAAAGCTAAAGCAACGGGACAGTTCAAAGCCGTTGGCGGCAGTTCTGCAAAGCTCGGCAAGTATGCCGCCGCAGCCCAGATCACGGCCTATGTCGTCCGCCAGAGTGCGAATGTAAGTGCCTGCGGAACAACTCACGTCAATGACGTATTCATGGTTCAGGTCGTCCCCCTGTACCAGCTCAATGGAATGGATCACAACCCTGCGTTTTTCACGCTCCACCTCAACGCCCTTGCGGGCAAGCTCATAAAGACGCACCCCGTCCTTTGAGAGGGCGGAATACATGGGCGGCACCTGTTCGATCTCCCCCAAGTATTTGTGAATAATTTTCACAAATTCATCGGCTGTTACATTCACTTCGCGCTCGCTGAGCACCTTGCCGGTAACGTCAAGGGTATCTGTTGTTACCCCAAGCTTCAGCCTGGCGCGGTATTTTTTATCGTGCACAGGCAAAAGCTCGCAAAATCTTGTAGCTCCGCCCATAACAACAGGAAGAACCCCTGTCGCCATAGGATCAAGGGTTCCTGTATGTCCTGCTTTTTTCTCCCCGGTAATCCGGCGGACTCTTGCCACCGCACCGAAGGAAGTCATATTTTTCGGCTTATTTATCAATATTATCCCAGTCATCAAGTGTTTCCTCAATAATGTCAAGCAGCATTTTTTTCGACTCCTCAAGGCTGCCGTTCAAGGTGCAGCCGGCCGCCTGCGCGTGACCGCCCCCGCCCAATCTGCTGCACAGGTCAGAGGCGTTTATCCCCTCTCTTGTGCGCACCGAAGCCTTGAATACGCCCTTATCCTGTTCTTTTAAGGTAACCCCCACCATAACGCCCTCTATCTGCCTTGTAAGAGGTGATAATTTTGCACAATCGTCAGGGGTAGCCTTGCTTTTTTCCAGCATCTCTTTTGTGACGCAAATAATCGCGCACCTGTCGTCAAAGTGCATTTCAAGCCCCTCAAGAGCCATCTTCTCAAGCTTTGCGTAGCTCTTGGTTTTTGTGTCGAAAAATATTTTGTTGACCGTTGCGTGATCCGCGCCCAGGTCTATAAGCTCCGCCGCAATTCGGTGACTTGCGGAGGTGGTGTTGGCGTATTTGAAGCAGCCCGTATCGGTGGACAGACCCAGATAAATGCAGTCCGCGATCTTTTTGGTGACGGGGATATCCATCATTTTTATCAACGAAAAAATTATTTCCGTTGTGGCGGCGCAGCAATCCAGCAAAAGCTTTTCCGCGTATTCCGAATTTGAGCCGTGATGGTCTATGCAAAGATCCACCCTGCCGCCGTAAACGTCGTTAAGACTGCCCAGCATTTCTGCGGAAGCCACGTCAACGGTGATAATGAATTCCGGTTCAAGATCCTCCGCCTCATAGCTATCGGTTATGAGGGAATAATCCTCCGGTATTTCATCCGGGCACAGCACGTTGACCTTTTTGCCGATACTTCTCAAAGCATAGCAAAGGGAAAATCCCGAGCCGAGAGTGTCTCCGTCGGGATGTGTATGGGTCAGTATAAGCATATTGTCTTTTTCGGAAATCAGCTTTACAGCCTGCTCAAGGGTAATTTTCATAAACCGTCTCTCTTTCGTAACGCTTTTATTCATCCTGACCGTGCATCAAATCGTTGAGCTTTCTTGAAATATCCATGCCGTGTTCAATAGAGTCGTCCGCTATAAACTTAAGCTCTGGGGTCTTGCGCAAATGGAGCCTTGTGCCCACCTCGCGGCGGATGCGGCCCGTAGCGCACTTAAGCCCCTCCACGGCCACCTTCGCATCCTCAATGCCGGAAAAAGAGCTGACGTAAACCTTCGCAAAGCTTGCGTCTGAGCTTACCTCCACCCGGACTACGGTGAGCATTTTGCCCTGAACTCTGGGATCCTTAAGCTCCCTTATCAGGGCAACTATCTCCCTCTTGATATCCTCCGATACACGGTTTATCTTATATCCAGCCATAATTCAAAGCCCTGCACACAAACTTAAGCGCCTGTGCGCCTTTCGTATTTAATATCAATCCCTGTACTCCTCGACAACATAGGCCTCAAATATGTCGCCCTCTTTGATGTCATTGAATTTGCCCAGACCAATACCGCATTCGTAACCCTGCTGAACCTCTTTGACATCTTCCTTGAAACGGCGGAGAGAGGCTATCTCGTCATCCGCGATAACTATACCGTCGCGGACTACGCGGATCTTAGCGTTCCTTTGAACCTTGCCGCTGAGAACGTAACAGCCTGCTATGTTGCCCACTGAAGAGATCTTGACAACCTGTCTGACCTCGATCCTGCCCAGGTCAACATCCCTGAACTTGGGCGCGAGCATACCCTTGATGGCTGCCTCTATCTCCTCAATACAGTCGTAGATGATCCTGTACATACGCATCTCCACGCCGTCGCGCTCGGCATTTGCCGCCGCAACAGGGTCGGGTCTTACGTTAAAGCCTACTATAATAGCGTTTGAAGCGTTTGCCAGCATAACGTCAGACTCGCTCACCGCACCTACGCCGCTGTGTATGATCTTGACCCTGACCTCATCGTTTGAAAGCTTGACAAGGTTTTGTTTGACCGCCTCGGCGGAACCCTGAACGTCAGCTTTGACAATGATATTGAGTTCCTTGAGCTCGCCCTCATGGATGGATGAGAACAGGTTGTCAAGGGTGACCTTCTGCATAGAGTTGAACTGCTCGTCCTTAGCCTTTTGTTT
>CAMOTT010000101.1 GCA_946626015.1 uncultured Clostridia bacterium
GATCTCTGCCAGAGTCGAACAGATACAAGGTCTGCAAAAGAGAATTCCTGCCGTTGAGGATGTTTATGCGGTGGTTGCCGTAACCGAAAAGCTCTTTGGAGCCGAAACGCACAAGGCAATGGGGATGCCTGCGTACAGTTTCAAGCATCAGGTATTTGAACATACCCTTTTCTTCCGCGCCCTCATGGTTGCCGAAAACGATGGTCCAGTATATTCCCAGCTTTTCCATAAGCTGGGCAAACTGTTCGCAGTCAAGGGGCTGATACTTTGAGAGGATAATGTCACCCGTGAGGATTATAAGATCAGGTTTGACCCGCTCCGCCTGGCTGACCAGCATCTGGATGGTCTTGTTTCTCAGCTCCGGGGTATCCTTGAGATGCAGATCCGTGGTGGTAAGTATGCGGAACCCCTCGTTTTTGATGTTGCCCTGACCGTCGGTCTTTGCAATGTTGACCTCCTCCGCGTTTTCGGAGATTATCTCAACGTCCGTGGTAAGCTCCGGGGTCTTGACCGCAAGCAGGAACATACTCTTGCAGCATTTGCCTCCGCTCATTTTATAAAGCAAAGTTTTGATTTTCAGTAAAGCTTTGTTCAAGCCTATCCTTACGGTCGCTATTGCCTGCTTCATAATCTACCTCCGCAATAAAATCAGTTGTTGCCGGAATAAAGCTCCATATCCTTATGCATCTTTTCAAGGAGGTCGTTCAGCTCACGGACGCTCTTTTTGCACTCCGACTCAATGCTTTCAGCAGTTTTCTGTGCATTTTTGATCGTCTTTTCCGCGTAAATATTGGCCTCGTTTCTAATCTGATCCGCGCTGCTGATGATATCGGAGATCAGTTTTTTAAGCATTTCGGGAGTAAATTCCCCGTTGCTCTCTTCCGGGGCGCCCAACTGCCGCGCGATGGACTTGCTCTCGTCAAAAATAGCGGTGTTCTGCTGAGCAAGCCGCCGGTTTTCCTCCCGCAGGCTTTCTATGACCGCGTTTTGCTCCTCCAGCTTTTGGGCAAGAGTCATACCCCACTCCCTTGTTTTTGAATACTCCTCCTGCAAAGCGGAAATGTATTCGTCCGCAATTATCACATTGTATCCGTTTTCCGTAACAGGCAAAAACGATTGCTTACCCATGGCAATATTTCTCCTTACACTTAAGCTTACCCGACTATTTTATCACAGAAAACCGCTCTTTTCAACACCAAAAGATATTAACGGGCACCTTTCGGCAGATTACCGACAGGCGCCCGTTTTTTGTTTGTTTATTTTGTAAGTACGGATTTCCAGAACTCCGTTCTCAGTGCTCCGAGCTCGCCGGAGCGTTCAAACATAAGCTTAAGCCTTGTGTTGAGATCCTCGCCTTTCATAATAGAGCTGTAATATGCCCTTATTGACGATTTGCACAGGAGATAATATGCAAGATCTTTGAAAAATCCCACGCGCTTTAAAGTGTAATTTGAGCTTTCAAACTCAGCACCGGCAACGGATATCCTAAGGCTATCATCGTCAAGGATGGACAAACCGGCGCTGTATTGCCTCCCATTGGTGCCGGTGAATTCATATACATAATCATAATTCTCTATACTCAACTCAACGGTTTTTCCGTTGGTGAAATTGAGCTCCAACACCGCAGGTTTTTTCAGCTCAATGGTGCCGTCAAAGTACCGCACTAAAGCTATGCGTTCCTTAACCTCAACGTACTCTATCATATCATAAACATTGATGGTGCTGTATCTCAGAATCTTTTCAAAACCGAGATGGCTCCATATGAGATTGTTTGCGGTGTAGTAACCTTCCTCAAAGCAGCTCCAGCTTGTGTACGCGACTTTATTGGAAAAAGTGATTTTCAGCTCCGCATCCAGCTCCGCACTGTTTTCGTCTATGATTATATCCCAATCCTCAACAAGATCGTTCAGCGGCAGCACAGGTTCAACATCCTCCACCTGACCCGCGTATGAAATACGGAAATCATCAAGGAAGCTGAACAAAACAAAATACATCGTACCCTCGGTCAGGAATACATAATCTTCACCTGTTTCCCAATCCTGATCGAAGAACATCATGGTTTCCTCAAAATCATCCATGGAACACTCATCATCATTGGTGTCCGAGGTAATGCCCTCAAAACCGCCGCTGAAGCTGTAAACGCCTGTTTTGCCGGGCACAAAGGAACAGAAATGGTTTAACTCAAAATCGACCTCCGGGAAGGAGTTTTCTCCCAGTTCAAGCTCTGAGATATAATGGTAAATACCGTAATCCCCATCCCCGTAATCACAAATAAGCTCCTCGGGTATGCTCTCCGCAAAAACGGAAAACGGCACTATCGCCGCGACCATAATGACGCTGAGCAAAACCGCGATGAGGCGTCTGATTTTCTTCATAATATTAACTCCTCTTTTATTTTATTGTTATGATAATTGTAACACAACTAAACTATAAAAACAATAAAAAATCCGCAAATAAGTAAAAATATATTACCTGTCTGCGGAGCTTTTGATCAAATGAATACTTCGTTGAAGCAGGCGTCCAGATACCAGTTGTCCGTACGGCTTATCTGGAATATGGCGTTGGACTTGTCAAAATATTTGAGCTGGGCATTTTCATAGTTCGCCTTGTCTATCGTGCTGCTGTCGGCGGTGTATGAACCGGCCTTTTCGTTATACTCAGATTTGACTTTTACTGTGGAAAAATCCTTTGCAAACTCATAGACAAAGAGCTTGTTTTCGCCCTCTCCCTCCACCATTGAGGACAAAATATAGGGCTCATTGAAGCAGCGGCAAAAACCGTGCCCTGAAATGTCGCCGATCTTGAGGATATCCTTGCTGTTGAGCTTGTAGACCGAGGTGGTACTATCCACCGTGACCATCAGAACGTCATATCGACCGTCCTTATTAACGTCACAAACCGTCCACAATGTCTCTCCGCTGTTTTTCGCCGCTATCCCCATAACCTCAAGCTTGCAGGAATTGACCAGGTTTTTGTCAAGGGTCCTTTTCTCGCTTTTGCCTGTGTTGCCGAAATACTGATAGATGTTCAAAATAGCCGAAAGCGCAAGCAGCATTGCAAAAATTGCAATCACGTTTTTCTTCATAAGCGCCTCCCTAAAAAGTCAAAATCTTTTGTGTATTTTATTTTGGCATATGTACTTTGAGTTGTCAATATCAAATCAACAAAATATAAAATTTTTTAAATCACCAAAAATCAATATATATTGTGCTTCCCTATATAATATATTACATTTTATATACCACATATTCACGCAACAGCGTTTTTTGTCATAAAATGTATATCGGGAGGTGATATTATTGACTGAATTCACGGGAATAGACGTGAGCGAATGGCAGGGCGAGATAGACTTCCGCGCCGTAAAGGACGAGGGGATCGATATAGTCTATATCCGCGCAGGAGCAGGACCGGCTCACCGGGATCCTTACCTTGAGCGAAACTATTCCGGCGCATCCGCCGCCGGGCTCAAAATAGGCTTTTACCACTATTTGACCGCCCGCACTCCTCTTCAGGCGGCAGCTCAGGCCTCCTTTTTTGCGGGGCTGATCTCGGACAAAGCTTACCAGTGCAGAACAGCTATGGACTTTGAGGATCTTTCCGGGCTAAGCGTAAAGGAGATCGCGGCGATATCCGCAAAATTTCTCGATACGCTCAAAGGTCTGGGGCACAGCGAGCTGGCCATATACAGCGACGCTTTCAACGCAAAAGAGAATTTCGGCGGCAGTCTTACCAGGTACCCCTTGTGGCTGGCGCAATACGGCGTAAAGACCCCCTCTGCGGACATAAATTGGAAAAGCTGGGCAGGATGGCAGTATACCGACACCGGCAGGGTGAGCGGCATAAAGGGAAACGTTGACAAAAATCTGTTCCGTCAGAGTATTTTCACAGGTTCTGCCGGCAATATTAAGGATAACGGCGCCGAAGGGGACTTTGTTTACTACACGATAAAAAAGGGAGACACCCTTACCCGTATCGCAAAAAAATACCGCACCACGGTTTCGGCTCTGGTCAAAGCAAACAGTATAAAAAATCCCGATATAATATATGCCGGTCAAAAGCTTAAGATTCCCGTAAATTGACCGACGGAGCTTTCTGATGCCGGAGCCTGTATCAGTTTTTTCTGCCCATTTTAATGACAAAAATGTAACTGCTTTGTAACCATTTGTAATTTTTCTGGGTTTTGCACAAAAATCGGCTGTTTAAAAATCAGATTTGAGCCTGTATAGTTCTAACTTAGAATTATAGACAATTTTAAGTTGTATATTTTTGCCAATTTTTCACCTTTATATCCATTTGACAAATAGTGCTATTGACAATATAATCATTCCTACCTCTTGATTTTCGGTTAAAACCCCTGTTGTAAAGAACCGGGATTTCATAAGATTTAAGGAGAGTTTATTTTGAATTATATCAGGAACAATAAAAGAAAAGCAGCGATAATCTGTGTTTCCGCAGTAGTCATCGCCGCCATAATAGCTGTTATTGCCGTTACTTCATCGTTAAAATCGAACAACGTAACAATAATCTTCGGCGAACAGACTATCCAATGCAAAACAGCCCATTCCTCACCCGAAAAGATCCTCATGAACGAGGGCATTGCCCCCGAGGATTACAGCTATATGGATCTTTCGGACTTTTCTGCCGGGCAGGACAGCGTTATCAAGCTGTACGACACCTTCAATGTCAGCGTTTTTGACGACGGTATCGAGACTGTCTATGAGGCTCAGGGAACAGTAGAGGAGCTGCTGAAAAAGAACAGCATTGAGCTGAATGAAAACGACAAAATAGACCCGTCACCGGACACAAAGCTTGAGCCGGATATGGTTATCATCATCGAGCGTGAACCCTCAGTGAAGATCGTCTGCGGTGATGAAACCATCCGTTACCCCTCGGCAGAGGGCTCTGTGGCAGACGTGCTTGAGGCAAACGATATCGCTATCGACGCTGATGACAGCGTGGAACCTGACGTTACAACCCCGGTGAGCCTTGGTATGGAAATAAACGTATCCAAGGTTGATTACATGGAGCGCACCGAAACAGAAACCATTGAATTTGAAACGGTTACAGAGGAATCCTTCAACCTTGGAGACAAGGACTCCGAAGTTAAGCGCGAGGGCGAAAACGGCAGCGCAGAGGTAATTTACAAAGACAAATACGTTGACGGCAAGCTGGTAAGCTCAGAGGTCGTAAAGAAAACCGTCACCAAAAAAGCTGTGGACGCGATAGTTCTGGTAAAGGGCGTCACCGCTCCCAAGGTAAAGAAGCCCCAGCTCGAAGAGGCTGAGGTTGACCGCTCCTCTGACAGAGGCGTGATCTCCGAGCTCAAAGCTCCCGCTGACCTTGAGTTTGACGAGAACGGCGCACCCAAGAACTACAAAAAGTGCATCAGAGGCACTGCAAAGGCATATACGGGCGACACAACGACAGCCACCGGCGTCACCCCCAGACCCGGCTACATCGCGGTGGATCCCAAGCAGATCCCCTACGGCAGCAAGCTGTGGGTAGTTTCCGCCAACGGCAAGAGGGTCTACGGTTACGCCATCGCCGCTGATACAGGCGGATTTGTTAAAAAGAAGTCCTGCACAGTCGACCTGTTTATGAACAGCGAAAGCCAGTGCAACGACTGGGGCCACAGAGAAGTAAGGATCTACGTCCTTGATGACTAAAAAATAATTATTCGGCAGTCTGTTTATTCGGGCTGCCGATTTTCGTTGTAATGCGGCGCTTAATGTGCTATACTGTTGTAAAATATTATCTGCTTACCGGCAGAAGGGAGTATAAATATGTCAGAATGTATGTACTGCGCCAAAAACGACGCTCAAAAAGAAATTATGATCTACATCTGCGAGCTTTCCGTCTCGGAACTGTATCTCTTTAAAAACCAGGCAACCAAGGGGCGCGTAATAGTTGCGGCAAAGGATCACGTCAACGAGTTCCACGACCTTGATGAAAAAACCGCCGCGGCATTCGCACTGGATATGCGCGCCGCCGCCCTTGCGGTGTCAAAGGCCTTCTCCCCGGACAAGATCAATCTGGGAATGTACAACGACAACGGCAGGCATCTCCATTGCCATATCGTACCCAAATACAAGGGCGGCGTCAACTTCGGCACCACCTTTGAGATGAATCCCCAGCCCGCCGTTATCCTCAGCGACGAGGAGTATAAAGAAATAATCGAAAAGATAAAGGCAAACCTCTAAAAAATAAAGCTCCCGATCGGGAGCTTTTTTATTTATCCTGTTTTATACGTTGAACCTGAACAGTACCACGTCGCCGTCCTGCATGACGTATTCCTTGCCCTCGCTGCGGACAAGTCCCTTCTCCTTTGCCGCCGCCATGGAGCCGTTGGCAATAAGATCCTTGTAGGCTATGACCTCCGCGCGGATAAAGCCGCGCTCAAAGTCGGAGTGTATCTTGCCGGCCGCCTGGGGAGCCTTAGTGCCCTTTTTGATCGTCCAGGCTCGAACCTCGGGAGCGCCGGCGGTAAGGTAGGAAATAAGCCCAAGCAGGTTGTAGCTGCGCTGTATCAGCAGATCCAGGCCGCCCTTTTCGATGCCAAGATCAGAAAGGAACATCTCCTTTTCCTCTTTGGGCAGGGAGGAGATCTCAGCCTCCAGCTCCGCGCAGATGGGCAGAACCTCCGCCCCCTCCGCCTCGGCTATTTTGCAGACAGCCTTGTATCTCTCGTTATTCTCGATGTTGTTGGCGAAATCCTCCTCACTCATATTGCAGGCATAAATGACCGGCTTTGATGTGAGGAGAGCCACGGTTGAAAGCATCTCGTCCTCCTCCGGTGTGCGCTCAATGCTTCTGGCGCAAACGCCGTTGTCCAGCGCCTCCTTGACCCTCTTGAAGAATTCTATCTCCCCGGCAATGGATTTGTCGCCCTTGAGGGCTTTGGTATCCCTCTCGATACGTCTGTCGATCAACTCCACGTCCGAAAGGATAAGCTCAAGGTTTATGGTCTCAATATCCCGGGCAGGGTCTATGCTGCCCTCAACGTGGATTATATCGTCGTTATCAAAGCAGCGCACAACATGGATTATTGCGTCTACCTCCCTGATGTGGGAAAGGAACTTATTGCCCAGACCCTCGCCCTTGGAGGCGCCCCTCACAAGACCGGCGATGTCAACAAATTCTATAACCGCCGGTGTGATCTTCTCCGGGGAATACATCTCCGCCAGCTTGTCCAGCCTCTCATCAGGGACGCTTACCACTCCCACGTTGGGCTCGATGGTGCAAAACGCATAATTTGCGGACTGCGCCCCCGCGTTGGTGATGGCGTTAAAGAGCGTGCTTTTGCCCAAGTTGGGCAGACCCACAATGCCTAATTTCATA
>CAMOTT010000102.1 GCA_946626015.1 uncultured Clostridia bacterium
GGTTTACGGCAGCGCGAACTGGGGCGATATGGACGTCCGCTCCGTGCTTTCCGCCTTCCCGCAGGTCGTGGATTTCTCCGGCCATTCGCACTATGCGGCCTCCGATCCCCGTTCGGTGTGGCAGAAGCAGTTTACTGCCATTGGCACCGGCGGCCTTGCCTATGAGGAAGTGACCGTTGGCCGTGACCGCACCCTGCACCCGGAGGGCTTTGCTCAGGCGGCCCAGGGCTGGATAGTTGAGGCGGACGCAAATAACCGGCTGCGTCTGAGGGGTTTTGACGTGGCCACAGGGGAGTGGCTGTGCGAATACGTTATGGACGATGTGGTGAACCCGAAAAACTTTGCCTACACCCCGGCGCAGCAGAGGAGCAGGTCTTCGGCTCCCAAATTCCCGGAGGGCTCCGCTTTGACCGCTGTCAAAAACGAAGACGGATATACCGTGACCGCCCCTGCCGCCGTGAGCACGGATGGGAACATCGTTTTCCTTTACCGGCTCTACGTGGAGGACGGAAAGGGCAAAATCCTGCACAGCGAATATGTGGTCAACGACTATTGCAACAGCCGCCCAAGGGAGACGGTTGAGTTTAAAATCAACGCCCCGGCGGGGTCTGTTGTCAAGGCGGCGGCGGAAAACGCCTACGGTATGCAGTCTGAAAAACTGAGCCTCACTCTTTGAGGCTGCGTTTCATCCCCGATCAGAACCTACCCGGGGCAGGGCTTTCGGATTGACTTTGAACCGGGGAATTGATATAATTGTTGAGGCTTTTTACAAAGATCGGAATTTTACAAAGATCAGAAAAGGAGGATATCCGGATGCCTTCTGAACGGAATTTTGAAACCAGCGGATTTTATGCCGTCGTACTTGGAAATTGGCATTTCAACTCCCTCGGTATCGTCCGCTCGTTGGGTGAGCAGGGCGTACCGGTGGTCTCCGTGAATTTCAGCGAGTCCGGTTATGCCGACAGCAGCCGTTACGCGCAGAAGGTGTATCACGTCAAAGACCATGCTCAGGCAATGGAGGTTTTGCGGGATATTGCCGGCGCGGCTCAGGGCAGGGGCGTACTGTTCCCCTGCAGCGACCAGACGGCTCTGTTCCTTGATGAGAACCGTTCTGCTCTGGAGGAGTCCTTTATCGTTCCCCATGCAGGGGGCAATATGGGCAAGTGGATGCAGAAGGACGAGATGTGCGCTGCGGCCGGCAGAGCTGGTTACAACGTGCCGGAAAGCCGCGTGCTGACGGCGGAGGATTTTGCCGGGCTTGAAAAACTGCCCCTGCCGCTGATAGTCAAGCCCCTTGCCAGCGTGGAGGGCAACAAGGCGGATATCCGCGTCTGCTGGGACGGAGATGCCGCCAAACAGATCGCCAAAGAGCTGGGGGAGAGCGGATATACGCGCATCCTTGCCCAGACCTTTCTCCACGGCGAAAAAGAGCAGACAGTGGGTTACTGCGGCTGTAAGACCCGTGGCGCGCCGGTGGAGCTTTACGGCCAGGTGGAAAAAATCAGGGAATACCCGGCGGAGCGGGGCAGCGCAAGCTACGCGCAGATCGTTCCGGAGGTTCAATATATCGATACCGAAGTTCTTGACCGGTTTTTGGAGGAGACAGGCTTTGAGGGTCTGTTTGATCTTGATATAAAAGTGATCGACGGCACGCCGTGGTTTATTGAGATAAATTTCCGCAACGGCGCTTATTCCTACGCCTTTACGGCGGCGGGCTGCAATATTCCGTACACCTGGTTCTGCGCCCAGACAGGGCAGACCCTGCCCGAGAGATCCATCCGGCAGGTGCGCCTGATGAGCGAGCGCGACGACCTGAACTATGTGCTGGACAAACAGATGTCCCCCTTCCGGTGGCTGAGGGATCTGCGGAAAACGGATGTGTGCATGATTTTTAACCGGCGTGACCGGGAGCCCTTCCGCGCTGCTTACAACAAAATTGCAGAGTTTGCCCTCGCCTGCGCGGGCAGACGGCTGCGCTAAAGAAAGAACAGGAGGACAGCCTGTGACCCATTCTGTATTTTTTTTCATAGAGTCCCTTGAATACGGAGGGGCTGAAAACATTATGGCCAACATCGCCAAGTTTTATGATAAAAACAGATTTCGTTTTTCAGTGCTATCCGAGACGGACGAGGAGCCTCATACTCCTGTGGTGGAGGAAAACTGCGATTATAAGAGCGTCACAAAAAAGCAGAGCCGTTTCCCCCTGCTGAGACGGGCGCGCAACTCCATAAGGATGCGTTACCTGATGGGGGTTTCGCCAAAGCTTGCCCACCGCACCTTTGTACGAAAAAAATATGATCTTGAGGTGGCCTTTTGCGAGGGCTTTTCTACAAAATTCATCTCCGGCTGCACCGGCTGCAAAAAAGTCGCCTGGGTGCATACGGACGTGCTGAATTATCCCTGGAGCGAAAAAATACACGGGGGCAGCGAGGCGGAGCGGAAGTGTTACGAGGGGTACGACGCCATTGTGACGGTTTCCCAATCCATGCGGCAGGCATTTATCGAGAAGTACGGCATGGCGGACAAGGTGCGCGTGCTGTACAATCCCATTGATTTTGACGACATCCGCGAAAAGAGCCGTCAGCCCCTGCCCATACCGAAGGAGGATGCCTTTACCTTTGTGCTTGTGGGCAGCCTTAAACCCATAAAGGGCTACGACCGTCTTGTAAGGGTCTGCGCCCGTCTGAAAGACGAGGACTTTGACTTTCGTGTGCGCATACTCGGCTCCGGAAATGAACACGGCAAAATTGTTGAAGATATAAAAACGCTGGGGCTTGAGGATCGTTTTTTGCTTTTGCCCTATCAGGATAATCCTTTCCCTTACGTGGCGGCGGCGGATTGCTTTGTTTGCGCCTCTTATGCAGAGGGTTACAGCACCACTGTCACCGAGGCGGTGGTTTTAGGCACCCCCGTGGTTACCACGGAATGTTCCGGTATGCGTGAAATATTCGGCGAAAAAGAGTGCGGCATCATCTGCGAGAACAGCGAGGAGGGTCTTTATGACGGTATGCGCAAAATGCTGACCTCCCCGGAGCTCCGCGCAAGGTGCGCCGAACAGGAGAGGGAGCGCGCAAAGGATTTCGACAGCGGAGTGCGGATGAGAGCCATTGAGGATTTCTTTGAGCAGCTGATCGGATCAAAATAAATTTTATATTGATATTTTGGAACAAAAAAGAGTTTCTTTTCCGTGCTTTTGGAAGAGAAACTCTTGATTTTTTTATTCGTTTTTCTGTAAAACTCAGCCCCAAAGCTCTCTGAGGAACTTTACCGACTTCGCGGCGTCGGCGTCCAGCTTAGCGTCGTCCGCGCCGTGGGAAAGATCGCGCCAGATGGAGATATCCTTGCCAACCTGACCGCCGGGGCGCACGAAGGGCTCCATAACGACTGCGCCGTTGTAGCCGATCTCGTTGAGAGCGTCACCGATCTCCTTCCAGGGCATCCTGCCCTCGGCGTAGGGCGGTCTGCGGTTGCCCTCGCCCACGTGGAAGTGGCCAAGGTATTTGCCGGCCTTTCTGATGGCGTCAACAAAGGAGTCCTCCTCGATGTTCATGTGGAAGGTGTCCAGCATAACGTGTACGTTTTTCTTGTCCACCGCCTTGACGTAGTCGAGACACTCGTCGCAGTCGTTTATAAGATAGCCCTCAAAGCGGTTGAGAGCCTCCATGTTCAGCTCAATGCCGTGATCCGCGGCCATATCCGCCAGCTTGCGCATACTGTTTACGCTGCGCTCAAAGTCGCCGGGCTTGTCGAAGCCGCTTTTAAAATCCACCGGCCAGTAGGAGTAGAGAGCGCCGCCGATGGAGCGTATGCCGGCAATCTCCATTTTGCGGAAAATGTCGGCGTAGAACTCAAAGGCCTTTTTTACCGCGGCGGAGTCCGTGGAGGCTAAATTGTGCTCCGGACGGGGCCCGTAGCCGCCGGTGAGGGTTATACCCTCGGCCTCGGAGACCTTTCTCAGCTCGGTGAAAAAGCTGTCGTTTTCCAGATGAAAAGCGCCGCAGGCAACCTCAAGGGCGTCAAAGCCCAGAGCCTTGACCTTGCTGATGTAGGGTAGGAATTCTCCGCCCCATTCTTTCTCCCAGTAAGCGTAGTATATCCCGTATTTCATAGAAAAAACACCTTTCAAAAATTATAAGAGCTTATCCTTGGCTGAGTCGTAGTAGACCTCAAGGCTTCTGAGTCTTGCCGGGCTCAGGGACGAGCCGCCTCTGGTGACGGTGGTGAAGGGGAGCCCCTGGAGCTTTAACAGATACTTGGCGCTGGCGTTGAAGCCGCTGTCAATGGCGTTGTCCAGGGCGATTATATCCTGATGGGTGAGCCTTGCCTTTTCCACGTCCTTTTCAACAAAGAACTCATCGTACATCTTGCGGAAAAGCCTTACGCCGCAGGTGGTGGGGGTGGCGCAAACGCCCCTTGCCCCTGCCATATAGGCGTCAAAAAGATAGGGCATATTCGCCTGAAGGATGGCGGTCTCACCCTGATAGGGGATCTTGTCGGTGATGCCGGGCATGGTGCTGGTGGTGTCCTTGATGGCGATTATCCTGCCGGTGTCCACAAGCCTGCCGTAGGCCTTGCCGCTCATCAGGTGTGGCTGCATGCCGGGGAACTCATAGAGCATGATGGGCAGGGTGGTGTGCTCCGCCAGCTCGGATATGTACGCGACCAGCTTGTCGTCGTCGTTGCCGTAGCCCTTTGTGACAAAAACAAGACCGTCAACGCCGGTCTGCTCCATGCGCTTTATTTCCTCGATCTGCATATTCCAGCCCGGCTCAAGGTTCGCCGTGGCCACTACCTCAACGCTGCCGGAATGCTTTGCCGCTATCTCGGCGCACTTGACTCTTTCGTCCTGTGTCAGGGCGGTCATCTCCGCGCTGCCGCAGACGGCGAAAAGGTGATGGGAGCCCTTCTCCACCTGAAACTCCACATACTTGGCGTAGGTGTCATAGTCGATGGTTTTGTCCTCGTTGAAAGGGGTCATCAACAGAGAGTAAATTCCCCTGTATTCTTCCGGATTGCCTGAAAACATATTATCGCTTCCTTATTTAATATTAAATGCTGCCGTAAATGATTATATCATTGCGTGCGGTATTTATCAATACGATAATCAATAGATTATATATGTTTTTTGGCGCGCCGCCGGCTCTTGTTGACAATAGGGCGCGAACTATGATATAATATTCTCGCAATGCAAATAACGATAAACGGTCGTTTTGTCGGCTTTGTTAATAGGCTTTGAGCTTTATTCCCTGTTTGCGGAGGAGAGTTATGAGAAAGAAAAAAATAAAACAACTATGGGTGTTAATTCTGACGTTGATCATGCTTGTCGGCACCGCGCCCGCAGCGGGGATAGCGGGATGCTTGTCCTTAACGGCTTCGGCGGCGAAATACTCCGGCGTCTGCGGACCGAGTCTTACCTGGACTTTCAACACAGCCACAGGGGAGATGGTCATCAGCGGCTATGGTGAGATGGAGGACTATTACAGCCCGTCGCTCGTCCCCTGGCATGAATACAGAGCGGATATTAAGACCGCGACCATAGGCAACGCAGTGACCGGGATCCACAGTTACGCCTTTTACGGTTGCACGGCTCTTAAGAACATAAACATAGGGAACAGCGTTTCAAGTATCGGCGGGGGCGCATTTTCCAACACAGCGTATTACAACGATGCAAACAATTGGGAAAACGGTGTGCTGTATATCGGAAAATATTTGATCGAGGCAAAAAAATCCCTTGCCGGCGCTTATGTCGTCAAGAAAGGTACGCTCTATATTTGCGATTACGCTTTTGCTGACTGCGAAGGTCTTACAGATATAATAATAGGCGACAGCGTTATCAACATCGGCAACGGCGCCTTCGCGCACTGCGATGGGCTCACAGGCATAACTATTCCTGACGGGGTCAGCATAGGCAATTTCGTCTTTGAATACTGTAAGGGACTTACCGACGTTACCATTCCGGACAGCGTTACAAAAGTCGGACGCGGGGCCTTCCGTTACTGCACAAATCTTACCGATGCGACGACGGGCAACGGAGTAACAATTATCTGGGACAGTACCTTTGAAGGCTGTTCAAGTCTTGCCGGGATAACCATCGGCCGCAAAGTGACCGATATCGGTTATGGCGCTTTTGCCGGCTGTACAAGTCTTAAAGACGTGTACTATGCAGGGTCGCGGGAACAATGGGAAGCAGTTAATATCGATTATAATACTGCCATCAAGTCCGCCAATATCCACTGCCTGAATATACCCTATATAAGTGAGATCATATCAATCCGCAACTATGTGCCCGCAAGGACCGTAGATTATAAAACGACAATAACGTTCCATGCCGATCCGGGTCAGAATACAGTTGACGGCGGAGAAATCCATTGGTTTATCAACGATACGGATGAGTTAATAAACGGCACCTATACAGTTACCAAGGCAAGGGAGAGTTTTACCGTTCAGGCAAAATACGTCAAGGACGGTGAAGTGCTTGAGGAGTCTGAAGTCGAGCGAGTCAACGTAAAGACAGACTTTTTTGCAAGGCTGGCGGCTTTCTTCCGCTCCATCTTCGGCACACTGCCAAAGGTAGAGCAATCCTTGCCCGGTGCGGATATGACCGACGGAGCGGTCAATTAACAGAACACAGACCGTCACCCGCAGGCAGAAGAAGTTCCGCTTGCGCGCCACAGGCTGTACACATTAATGCGTTTGGTACTGTTGGTAATGGATAGAAACCAAAAAATATTGAGCTTTGTTAATGAAAACATAAATGCCCCCTCTTTCGCCTTTCGGTAAAAAGAGGGGGTAAAATGTTGCGTTTTATTATTTCTTATTCACCGTTATCTTTGAGTAACTCCCGGCAGGGTATTCCACAACGATGTGCCACACCGCCATATCGCAGGTGCCCACCTCGGGCGTGTTGGTTTTAACGTTCACGCAAAGCTCGCCGTTGTTGTTATCAACTCCGGTGACCTTGTGGGTTGTTGAGCCGCTGCTTTCCGCCGTGGTGACGATAAGCAGGACGCCGGTTTTAAAGTAATCCGCCGTGTATTCCCTGCAAAGCGCGGCCAGCTCCACGGTGCCGCTGTTGCCGTAACGGGCTTTCAGCACCTCCGCGCTGCTGATGATCATGGCGCTTGCGGGAGCCTCGTAGTCGCCTCCGTTTTCCCGAATATATTTCACCTTCAGCTCCCCGGAGGGGGCGGCCTTTGCCGTAGTTTCAACGGTCGTTTTTTCGGCGGGCTTTTCGGTGCCTTTTTCCTTTGCCGCAGATGTGGTCTGTTCGGTTTTTTCTGTGGTGGTCTCCGATCCTTTGCCGGTGGTTTTATCC
>CAMOTT010000103.1 GCA_946626015.1 uncultured Clostridia bacterium
ACATTGATGCTGTCCAGGACTGTGCCCTCCGGCGGCAAAAGGCGGGCAAGCTCCTCTGTAAGGATCTCCAGCCTGCCGTCAAGGATCCGGGAATCCTCGCTGAAGGCGGACATTTCCACGGTTATATATTTCCCGGCAGGTTTTCCCAGCTTTTGCTCCCCTGCCTCGTTTATGACCTCTATGCGCGTCACGGTGGCATCGGGGCTTTCAATTTTTTCACAGATGATTCCATCCGGCTCTTTTTCGGCTATAACTTCTCTTTTTTCAAGGGCAAGATCGGTTCGTAAGTTCATTTTCGGGGGCTTTTTTAAGCCCTTTCTCCCCTTTTTTAATGTTTTTTTGAAAATAGCTTGATTTTTTATACCAACTTATAGTATTATTTACTCACCTCTCAGAAAAATCCCTGTTCATATTAAAAATTTTCTTGCAAATTTTTAATATCCGTGGTATAATTCGTAGTTGTGTATATGTGTAAGGAGGTGTAATTTATGCCAAACATCAAGTCAGCTAAAAAGCGCGTGCTTGTCAACAAGACAAAGGCCGCTCGTAACAAGTCAAGAAACTCAGCGTTAAAGACAGCTATCAAAAAGGCTAATATGGCCGCTGTTGCTGATTCACCTGATAAGGAAGCCCTCGTAAGAGCCGCTATCCAGAAGGTAGACCAGGCTGCTGCTAAGGGTCTTATTCACAAGAATAACGCCGCCCGCAAGAAGTCTGCTCTCGCAAAGCTTTAATTTTTATACTCAGGATTACAGACGGGAGTGACTTCGTTCATCTCCCGTTTTGACTTATTTTAACAAGTAAACGCCGGTACAATCAAAGCGTTTACAAATATATGCTGTGCCTATCGGTGGGAAGTTCGGTGAAAATCCGTCGCAACAGCCATTACCGTGATTGACCTTTGGTCATAAGTCGGAATACCCGGTAAGCATATTAAACTTTGGGCGGGAAAGTGTCTTAACTGTATTTTTAAAAAATACGGTTTTATGCGTTTTGTTTTCCGCCCTTGAGAAAGGACGGATTTTTTATGCCTGAAAACACCCGGGAGCATTATATAGCCCGGCTCCGTGAGGTTGCCGAAAGGGAACGGCGTATGCCGAAAAAGAGCGATTTTTCGGTTGAGGACGTAAACAGGATCAAAGGGCTTTTCGGCCCGTGGCCCTGGTGCCTTGAAGCCGCAGGGCTTAAAGAATCCAAGCAGGAACAGCGTAAACAGAAGAACTTTGAAAAACGCCTGCGAGCAAAGCTGCGCAGAACTGAGGAGGTAACTGAAAATGATTAAAAAGATCCTTGCCCTTATGATTTCTGTTTTAACGGTTTTATTCTGCCTGTGCCCGGCGGTGTATGCCGATCTGGCACCGGTGGACGCCTCTGTCAAAGAATACCTTGTTGCGCCCAGCCAGTACACCAACAACCAGTCATTTATCAAGGCGATCCCGGGCACTCTCTCCGGCAAATCATCCCTTTCCAGTCTGGGCAACTTCGGCGGATATGTGATTTATGAGTTTAACCAGGATATCCAAAACAGCCCGAAGCACAAGTACGGCATCGACTTTATGATCTACGGCAACTCCTTTAACGGCAACCCCACCACCCAGGAACCGGGTCAGGTATGGGTCTCCAAGGACGGGGTCACGTGGTACGCCCTTGCGGGCAGCGAGCATTACGAAGACGCCACCCTGTGGGATTACAGCGTAAAATATATCAACACAGGCACGCCGAAGTCGAATTATGAGGACAGCTTGGGCGACGGCGGCTGCGTAAGCACCTTCACCAACTCACTCTATCCCCTTCAGGAGCGCTATCCCACCGTGGAAATAAACAGCGAGAGCCTTACTCTTTCCGGGATACTCCTTGCAAAACAGAGAACCGCAAGCACAGCAAACGGTATTTTTACAGCCTTTGGTTATGTTGACGGCTTAAAATCAGACTTTACCGGGCTGCCCGAAAACCCCTATGTTGAAAACCCGATACAGAAGACCATCGGCGGCCAGTTTGATATCTCCTGGGCTGTGGACAAAGCAGGCAGACCCGTTTACCTTGATTCCGTAAAATACGTAAAAGTTCAGACCGCCACCTTCATTGACGGCGGCGCCTTTGGAGAAAAGTCCACCGAGATCTCCTGCGTTGCGCTTGCTCCCGAGGAGGATTTTGAAAGCAGCGCAAGCCCTGTCAAGGTCTATGTAAACGGCAAGGAAGCGATTTTCAACAAGAACAATTTCTTCAAACTTGAGGACGCTTCCACGGGAGTCAAGATCAGCGTAGACGCTCCCGAGGCAAACGTTTACATCAACAATGAGCGCACAGCTCAAAAAACTTTCTTTGCGCCCCCCGAAAAGGGTCTTGTTCGCATTATTGTTCAGTCCGGCTTCGGCGCGGCACAGATATACTATCTTGACGTTAGCTCCTCCGTCAGCGAGGAAACGCTTGTTATCTCCCAGAAAGAGCTTGAGATCCCTGTATTCGGCGCAGAAAGAATAAACGCGAATCTGGCAGTGAGCTGGAAGTCCTCCAACGAAAACGTTGCCACCGTTGACGAAAACGGCGTTGTTACCGCCCTCAAAAAGGGCACGGCTGTCATAACAGCCATGACCGCCCTTGGTCAAACGGCAGACTGCAAAGTGACCGTCACCTCCGACATTGTTGAGGGAGACGCGGTGGACGTGACGTTTTGCGCCTCTGACCGGGACGTTATAATTCCTCTATGCACACTCTCGGTCGCCCCCGGCACCGCGAAGGCATACGGCTACAGCGTGGCCGCTTATGACCACAATTCAAACCCCGTGGAGGGCGCAACCTTCTTTGACGCCCTTGTAACCGCGCACATAAAGCTTTACGGCGACAAATTCAACAAAAGCACGGCACAGGATTATCTTGTAATGACAAGCAGCTTCATACAAAAGGCCTTTGGCAAGAGCGCCGCAAGCTCCGGCTTTACCATAAACAACGTCACCCCCAACGACGGTATGATCAACAAGGATTACGGCACCTTCACCGGCTATGCCTGCGATACGGCGGTAATAAACGAGGGGGATAAGCTCTCCTATTTCCTTTACCGGGATACAAAATATTTCGGCGATATCTATGCATATTTTGACAGCGAAAAATATTCCGCTTTCTGCGGTGAAAGGTTCACTGTTAAACTCAAGGGCTACGAAGTGATGACCAAGGGTCTGAATGACTTTGCAGACATAGACGGCAAGTACTCAACACCCGTCGCGAAGGCCGGGATATTTGCCGTCACAGAAAACGGGACCGTAAAGCTGGGCACCACAAACAGACGGGGCTCTGCCGGGATAAAGCTCAGGGAAGAGGGCACATACACCCTGTTCGCGGTAAAGGAAACAGGCGAGAACGAAGCCCCTGTTATAATATCCTTTGCCAGGGTCACTGTGACAAAGCCGACCGAAAACGCCTTTGTCAGGTTCTTTAAACGCTTGGCCGAAAACATAGTCAGGATATTCAATATGATCTTCAACATCAAAACACCGTGAAAGGAAGCGGCTTAAATGAAGTTCAAGAAGATACTTAGTGCACTGCTTGTCTGTTTTTTGCTGCAAGGCACAGTCACCTGCTTTGCCCAAAGCGCCCTCAGCGACAGCAGTATAACCCATTTTAAAACACCCAGAACACATCAGGAATCCAAGCTGTTCTGGCAAAAGAGCTTCGGCTCATCTTACAAAGATGCCCCCGGTGTGCCTGCGGTGGTCAACGACACCCTGCTGGTCACAAGCGGCGCAAAGCTTCTGAAGCTTGACGCCTTTACCGGCAAAACCATAAAAAGCGTCACCATGGCGGACACACCCAGCTTCGGGTACACTCCCCTGCTGTACGAAAACGGCGTAGTCTACTGTCCGCTGGACAACGGCAAGATCCAGGCCTTTGATTACAAAACAATGCGCTCACTGTGGATTTATACCGATCCTGCAGGGGGGCAGGCGCTCACGCCAATCGTCTATGACAACGGCCGCATTTATACAGGCTTTTGGAACGATGAAAATCTTAAGGCAAATTACGTCTGCATAGACGTTAAGGACGAGGATCCGAGATCCGCAGATGAAAAGAAAACCGCCATCTGGATCTACGAAAATATCGGCGGCTTCTACTGGGCAGGCTGCGCCGTTGCCGGCGACTGCGTTATTTTCGGCGGCGACGACGGCACATTTTACGCGGACAGAAGTTCAAAGCTCGTCTCTCTCAACAAGAACAGCGGCGCTTTGATCGACAGCGTTGATATTGTCGGCGATCAGCGTTCCACCGTCACTTATTCTGAGGGAAAGGTCTATTTCACCACAAAAGCCGGGTATCTTTACCGGGTGGGCGTGACCGCCGCCGGCAGATTTGAAAAATCCGGCCTGAAGCGAGTGTATCTTGGCGGAGCTTCCACCTCCACGCCGCTGATCTTCAACGGCAGGATCTACCTCGGCGTACAGGGCTCGGGCTTCGGAGCGGGTTATTTTAAAGTAATCAACGCCGACACGCTTTCCGTGATATACTCCGCGGACACGAACGGCTACCCTCAGGGCGGTTTCCTGCTCACAGACGCTTACTATAAAGATACGGGCAAAGTTTATATCTACGCCGCCTGTAACGGTCTGCCCGGCGGAATAACCGTGTTTGAGGACTCCGCCAACCAGACCCAGCCCTTGTCTTCCGGGCTTTTCACCCCCTCCGGCAAGAACTCCGGCTACTGCATAAGTCCGGTGCTTTGTGAGGAAAACGGCACACTGTTCTACAAAAATGATTCAGGCACTGTGTTCGCGATCAAAAACAAAAGCTTTAGATTTTCCATATTCAGGCGGCTGATACGCGCCATAAAATTCTTATTTGTAAAGCGTTAGGTAATCAATATGTATGCAGGCTTCAGGGGACGCAACCCTTATGTGAACATGCTGTTTTTCATAAGCGTTATATCATACGGTATGCTTATAAAGCACCCCGTATATCTTCTGTTGTCCTTTTTCGGAGCATTTGCGTATTATTTAAAGCTCAAGGGCAAGGCGGGCATAAAGACCTTTTTGTGCTTCCTTTTGCCCATGTTTCTGTTTGTTGTTGTAATAAACTCCTTTTTTAACCACTACGGGGTGACTAACCTTTTCCTGCTGCCCTCAGGCAACTATTTTACCTTTGAGGCTCTTGTTACCGCCACGGCAACCTCTCTGACCGTGGTTATCGTAATGCTCTGGTTCTTCTGCTATAACGAGGTAGTCACAACGGACAAATTTATGCACGTTTTCGGCAAGATACTGCCCGTTGGGGCGCTGGTCATCTCAATGGCTCTGCGCTTTGTTCCCATGTACCGCAAGCAGTTTGCCGACACCTATAACGCGCAGAAATGCTTTGGCGGAGAAGGCTCCGGCAACAGGTACACCGACAAGCTCAGGCGCTTTGTCCGCGTCACCGGGGCAACAGTCTCCCACGCGCTGGAAAACGCCATTCAGACGGCGGATTCCATGAGGGCGCGGGGTTACGGGCTAAAGGGCAGAACAAGCTATTCCCGGTTCAAATGGACCTCAAGGGACACTTTGCTAATCTCTCTGCTGCTTTTGCTTAACGGCGCCATTATATTTGGCGTTTCAAAGGGCTGCGCTTACTGCATATATAACCCCTACGTGATAATAAATCCGGCGCAGCAATGGGGCACTACCCTTTTGATAAACGAGCTGCACATTACCCTTAATCCCTTCTCCCCCGTCGGGATCATCTCGATCATCACTTATTTTTTGCTTTGCTTTATGCCATTCATAATAGACGTTAAGGAGGATATAAGATGGAACAGATTAAGATCAAAGATCTGAACTTCAGCTATGCCCTCGCCTCCGACAACTGTCTGAAAGATATAAACCTTACGGTAAACCGCGGGGAATATATAGTTATCTGCGGCAAAAGCGGCTGCGGCAAGACCACACTGCTCCGTCAGCTCAAGCCTGCCATAGCCCCAAAGGGCAAAAGGGAGGGCGTAATACTCTTCTGCGGCGAAAGCATTGACGATCTGCCCCTGCGCGTCTCCACCGAAAAAATAGGCTTTGTCATGCAGGATCCTGAAAATCAGGCCGTCACAGACAAGGTGTGGCACGAGCTTGCCTTCGGGCTGGAAAACCTTGGGCTCGGCACAGCTGAAATACGCCTGCGCATATCGGAAATGACCGCCTGTTTCGGTATTGACGGTCTGCTGGACAAAAACGTCAACGACCTTTCCGGCGGCCAGCTCCAGCTCCTGAACCTTGCCGCCGTGATGGCAATGCACCCGGAGGTGCTTATCCTGGACGAGCCCACGTCACAGCTTGACCCTGTTTCCGCGCAGAGCTTTTTCGATATCCTCAACCGCATAAACAAGGATATGGGCATCACAGTGATCCTCACCGAACACCGACTTGAGAACGTATTCGCGGAGGCTGACAAAATAATAGTTATGGACGAGGGCAGGATCATTGCTGCTGAAGCACCCTGTGATCTGGGCGAAAAACGGGATATCCTGCCGGAGCTTGTCAAGCTGAGCCTGCCTGCGGCAATGCGCATATTTTTTGCCGTGGAGCCCAAGGGCAAGGCTCCCGTCTCGGTACGTCAGGGCAGACGTTGGCTGGAAACAAAGGAGGCACTGCCGGAGCTGCCGGATAACGGCGCGGCAATATGCGACACCGCCGCCGTAAGGCTCAAGAACATTTCTTTCCGGTACAATAAAAACGACAAGGATGTTATCTCAAACCTTACCGCAAGCATCCCGACAGGCAGTATTTACAGCCTGCTGGGCTCAAACGGCGCCGGAAAAACCACACTGGCAAAAATCATTGCCGGTATTGAAAAGCCCTATTCCGGCAAAATAAAGCTCAACGGCAAGGTGGTGATCATGCCCCAGAACGTACACGCACTGCTCACGGAGAAAACAGGCCGTGAGGAACTTTACAACGTCTGTGGCGAAGATGAAGCCGTCAAGCGTATCTCAGAGCTCACCCAAACGGCTCAGCTTCTGGACAAAAACCCGTGGGATATCAGCGGCGGCGAACAGCAGCGCCTTGCCATTGCAAAAGCCCTGCTGTGCCCGGGAGATATTTATATATTCGACGAGCCCACAAAGGGCATGGATATGGAGTTCAAAACCGTTTTCGCGGATATTATATCCGAACTGAAAGCCAAGGGCAAAACCGTCATTATCATATCCCACGATATAGAATTCTGCGCAAAAAATTCCGACCTGTGCGCCCTTGTGTTTGACGGAGATATCTCCGCCGGGGGTACGGCTCGTGAATTTTTCTCAAGGAACCATTTTTACACAACTGCCGCCAACAGGATATCAAGAGGATT